>DASSZO010000238.1:0-2545 GCA_035702815.1 Candidatus Aquilonibacter sp.
AGAAGAGGTGGTCTTTTCGCCGTTGTGAGCGGGGTCAGAACAATGTGTAGTTGTTACCATGAAGAAACTGCACCGCGCGCCGCTCTTCGGCGCATCAATTATCGCCCTCGCGACGCTGCTTGCAGCGTGCGGCGGCGGAGGAGGCGGTGGCGGTGGCACGACGCCTCCCGTTGGCGGCGGAACGCCGACGCCTCCGAACGCCACCCCGACGCCCACACCTGTGGCAACCGCGACACCGACGCCGGGGACCAGCGGCACGTTGAGCATCGCGGGCAATCCGCTTGCAAACGCGACCGTCGTGTTCACGTGCGGATGCAACGGCGACGGCGGAAAGATCTCAACCGACGCTAACGGGAACTATCAGATCGGTTACACGGCGCCGTCCGTTCTCGGAAACGGCACCTACTCGCCCAGCGGACATAATTTGATGGTCGTGGGCTATGCGTCCACCGGTACGCAAGCGTGGACCATGCAATTCCTCGGCAACTCGCCGGCAACGAATCTCAATCTCGGATCGTCGAACTCGGATCTCGCCGCAACGGCCGCGTCGCTGTACATCTATTACGCGGCTTCGCAACTGGCGAGTTCGGACAAGACCTTCGACTGGTTTAACTTCAACCAGATCGCGACGTTCGCACAGCACCTGCGCGGCTCGTCGCTCACGAGTGCTGAAGCAAAACTGCTCACCGACATCACGTCGGAGCAAGCTGCCGGTCACACGCTCTACCCCGGCTTTGCGCCGACGTGGGATCCGAACAAGAGCACGGCGAGCAACGCGACGATTGCCGCCGACGTGCGCGCCGTGTATCAGGGCGGCATGAGCGCCGACGCGACGCTGCCGACCCCATGCCCGGCTGCCAATGCCTGCACGGGCGCACCGACGCCCTAGCCATTGGTGCTACTGGACCACGATAGTGAGCCGCCTGGGTCTGCGACGCCCACGCGGCTCACCCTAGGATAGGAGATATGATGCGGTTTTTTAGTCTGGCGCTGCTCGCCGTGCTTGCGATCGGCACGATGGGCGTAAGCGCGCCGAAGCAAGAAATGATCCACCCCGGCGATCAGCTCAGCGTCCAAGTGTTCGGACAGCAGACGCTCTCGCAAACGGTGACGGTGCTGCCCGACGGGAGCATCACGTACCCGTTGATCGGCCGCCTGCAGGTCGGCGGCAACACCGTCGACGCGGCGCAGAACGCGATTAGCAGCCGGCTCGCGAAATACGTTCGCCATCCGTACGTCACGGTTGCAATCGCACAACTGGGGCAACCGTCGGTGCTGGTGCTCGGGAACGTGAAAACGCCCGGAAAATACCAACTACGTTCCGACGCGCGCGTGACCGATGCGATCGCCGCGGCAGGCGGAATCGCCAATGAGAACGGGCCGCTCCCGAACGCCCGCATCTCCGATCCGCAAGGTGACGTCTCGACCGTCTCGCTGCAGAAATTACTGCATGACGGCGACGTCGGTCTCGATAAGGGCTTGACCGAGGGAAGCGTCGTCTACGTTCCCGGTCCGACGCTCATTGACGTCGTCGTAACCGGCGCCGTCGATCATCCCGGCGACATCCAAGTCTCGCAAGGCGACCGGCTCTCGATGGCGATTGCAAAAGCCGGCAACAGCGCGGCCTCGAACGCCGATTTGAATCACATTCGCGTGATGCGCACGGGACCGGACGGAAAGCCGCAAGAGATCACCGTCAACCTCTATCAAGCACTCGAAAAAGGCGACGGATCCGCCGACGTGGCGCTGCAAAAAGGCGACACGATTTACGTACCGCAGGCGCGTCAGAAGAACCAAATCTGGAGCAACGGCGGACTGCTCTATTTGCTCGGACGCCTGTTCATTCCGTAGGAGAGCCATGCACGCATTTCCCAACAACGCCACGCCCGTCGCGCTCCCCGGATCGGTGGAGCCCAACGCCGCGGTAAACGGAGCATCGAGCGAGCTGGCCTCGCTTTGGCGCACGATCGTGCGCCGCCGCACTACCGTCTTACGCATCTTCGTCGGATTCGTCGTGCTGATGATGATCGGCACGCTGATCTGGCCGAAGCAGTACACCACCTCGATCAAGGTGATCGCCGGCAATAACAGCGGCGCGTCGACGTCGAGCAGCGCCGGCGGCACCGATCTGCCCGTCCTCAACGCGTTTGTCATCGCCAACGGCATGCAGTCGTCCGAGACGTACGTTGAGCTCTTCAAAGAATCGCCGGTCGTTCAACGGGTCATTAAAGATCTCGGCCTCAAGACCAGCGCGCGAGCGCTGCTCTCGCACGTCGTCGTTTCGCCCGTGACCAACACGAACATCGTCAGTGTCGCGGTGACGTGGTCCGATCGCGTAACGTCGGCGAAGATCGCCAATGCCTTCGGACAAGCGATCGTCGATCGCCAGCGCGAACTCGTTTCCAGCCAAGCCAATTCCGCGATCGCGTCGCTCAAGCAGCAGATGCCGGCCGCGCAAGCGCGAATGAACGACGCGCAAAACAAACTCGCGTCGTTCGAAGCACAGCACCGCATTGCGGATATCGACGAGCAGACCAAAGGTACG
>DASSZO010000276.1:0-14161 GCA_035702815.1 Candidatus Aquilonibacter sp.
AGACGCGGCTCGCAGCGTCTATCACGGTCCGTGCGCAATCGCCGACGACGGCACGGAGTTGACGATCTAATCCATGCGGGCGTTCGCCGTGCTCGTGATCTTGTCGCTTGCAGCCGTCGGCTGCGCGGGTTCGAGCAGCACGTCGTCGACGGCGCCGGGGCCGAGTACGAACCCCGCCTGCGCATCGCTCGCTCCACCGCAGATGCTCTACCCCGTGCCCGGCTCGACGGGCGTCGCGTCGGATGGAATCTATGTCGAGTACGGCAGCCTGACGACATTGCAAACGGCATGGTCGGTACCGTATCTCGCTGCGGGGAACAGCGTGCTGTCTGGTGGTCCGTGGCTTGCGCCGTCGCCGGGACCGACGAATCCACCCGGTGCAACGCCGGCACCGGGTGAAGTTTACGGCGTGTCGAGTGTTTCGAACTTGGCAGCGGCGACGACGTATACCGTCACCGTAACGAACGTGCCGTGCGGGGGATCCTTCCCGCTCGGCACGTTCACCACGAAGTAGCGTGACCTAGTTCTTCACGAGGGTCATGTTGGCGATCGTCGCGTTGACCTGATACATCGACGAACCGCCGCCGCCCGCGATTTCCCACCGCCACTTGTACGGCCCGAAGTTCCACCACGGATTCCCGTAGCTGTTATGGTAGTTCGCGCCGCTGATGGATTTCACGAGCACGCCGTTACGATAGAGCTGCGTGAAGCCGCTCGACGTGTTCGAAATCCGGGCGACGATCTTAAAGGTGTCCGTTTCGCCCGACCGATAACTGCCGGTCCACACGAGCCCAGCGCACGTCATCAATCCCCACATCTGTGGGCCGCCCGTGTTCGCCGGCCCGTTGACGAAGTTGAGCGAGGTGCACGGCGTATCGCGCTCGTTCAACCCATGAATTTGCCAGATCAGACTGCGCGCGTCGGTGTCGCGTCCCATGCCCGGTCCGCGCCCGCTGATCGCGGTGTCGTGATACGTGAAGGTCCATGTATAGGTTGCGCCCGGTGTCAGTTGCACGAGCGAACCGGAAGGCGTCAGTGGATTTGCTTGATTGCGTCCGCAACGCGTTCCGTTACGATCGAGCGTAAACGAAAACGCGCTCGAACTCTTTTGGGGTGCGCCGCACTGGTACGTTGAGGCGATGCCCCATCGTCCGAGCGTCGGATCCCCTGCGCGCCAGATGACTTGGGACGCAGTGGTTGCTTGGGGAAGATCGGTTGTCACCGGAGGAGTGATCTCCGATGGAGCGAGCGGCGATGGCGGCGCCGGTGACGCGCCTCCGCCGCAACCGGCCAGAAGGGCCGAAAAGGCAATAGCAAACAGAAGTGACGGTGCTTTTCGCATATCCTCGATTGTTCTGCGCGAGCGATCGCTCAGCGCGGAGAGCGTGCGACCCACAGATCGCTACGGTGAGTGAGCGTAGCAGACGGCCGGCTGGGTGGGGAACATCGTTACCGTCTTCGCCTTGTGCGTTTACTCGTCTAAAAAAGAAAATCCCTCGCTATTTCTGCGAAGGAATCGTGACAAAAACGTAAGACGAGCGGAGCGCGAAGCTCACCCTTGCTTGAGGAGCATGTCGTCGATCGTCATGTTGGTGGCGTTCATCGACGAATTCGTCGGATTGTCTTTCCAAATCCATTTGTACGGACCGAAATTCCACCACGGATATCCTTGCGGATCGCCCGGCGTCGGATGGCTGTCGTGGTAGTTCGCGCCGCGATCGGTGAACTGTAAAACGCCGTTTCGATACAGTTGCGTCATACCGTCCGGCCCGCGCGAGATGACGGCGACGATCTTCCATTCGTCGCTTTCGCCGGGCTCATATCGTCCGTGCCATACCGTTCCGTTGCACGTTGAGAATCCCCAACGCTGGTCGTCGTACGTCACGTCATTGTCGCCGTTGGTGAAGCGAAGTGCCGTGCATGGCGGTCCGGTTTCGATATTGCCGTGTATCTGCCAAATCAGACTGCGTGCATCGTGATCGGGGCCCGCTTTGGCCGCCTGCGCGAGATATGGCGTGCCGTCGATGAATCGAAACGTCCACGTGTAACGGAGGCCGTCGCGCAGATACACGGCGTTCCCGCCCGCATCGATCGGGTTTGCTTGATTGCGCATGCAGCCGGCGGCCGGATCGTAACTGAGAGAGAAGATGAAGCGCGCGCGGGTGTTGATCGGGCGACCGCACTGCCCGGAGGTTGCCGGAATCCATCGGCCCAGCGCCGGATCGCCCGCGCGCCAGACGACGGGATTCGTATCGGCGGCGGCGCCATGGCACGAAGTAAGCGTCGCCATGGCGCAGACAAATGCGCCGGTCAAACGCGTGCGAGAGAACGCCATCAGTCAAAGTATGGCGCGCCGGAAATGAAAGAGGGGAGCGGCTATGGTCCCGCTCCCCTCGCCTGAAATGCCTAAGCGGCGTCTAGTTCTCGGTCTTCGCCTGCCCGCGCGGAAGCGAGAACTGGATGAGCGCGCGAACCGGCGCAAGGCCGCGGCTCACGATCGCGCACGGCGTCACGCGCAACCCCAATTCTTCCAAGCGCGCCTTCGCGCTGAGAAGCTCGCGCCCCGAGGTGACGACGTCCTCGAGTAAGAGCACGTGCTGACCCGGTTCGTATGGACCTTCGACGTACTCGTTTGCGAACGCGCCGTAGGCCTTGGGCGTTTTCCGAACGGCGATCATCGGAACGCCCGAAAGCTGCGACACGGCGGTGGCGATGACGACGCCGCCGAGTTCCGTCCCGGCGATCAGATCGGGACTGATCTCGGTGAGCATCGGCACGAACATGCGCGCGATGCGGCGCAAGACGTGCGGGTCGGAGAACAGACGGAACTTGTCGATGTAATAATCGCTACGGGCGCCGCCCGAGAGAATATACTCTCCGCGCGTTATCGCCCGCTCGACGATCATTTTCTTCAACCACATCAGCTCGGGAAGCGGACCGCTGGGTTGTTCGGGGTGGCCTAGATGCTCCATTGATACGCGTTCCACGACTCCACGATGGGGTTCGGATCGAAGTTTTTAAAGTCCGGATTGATCGCTTGCGCCTGACGGTCCCACCAGAAGAAGATCTGCGGAACGTCCGTCGCGAGCAGCTGCTCGACCGTCGCGTAGGCTTTCTTTCGCGTCGCTTGGTCGTAATGCTCGAGCGCTTGACGTTGCGCCGCATCCATCTGCGACGAGCAGTACCGCGTGTAGTTGTAACCGCCGGGCGGTACGTTCTTGCACATAAAGTTTGACGAATTGTCCGGATCGACGCCCGCGAACCAGCCGGAGATGCCGAGATCGAACTTTCCGGTCTGAAGAATGCCGAGCGGCGCCGGCGCGAAGAGCGTTGCCCCGTCGAAGTACTTGATCTGTACGTCGATTCCCGCCTGGCGCAGATTGCTTTGCACGATGACGCTTGCTTTCGTGCGGGTCACGTTGCTATTGTTGGTCACGAGCAGCAGGGACAGCCGCTGTCCGTTTTTGGTCATGATGCCATCGGCGCCGGGCTTATAACCGTCTGCTTGCAGCAGCTGCTTGGCCTTGGCCGGGTTATGTTCGTAGACGGTGACGTTCGGATTGTAGGCCCACATCCAATTGGGAAGATCTTCGGTCGCGAGCGTCTGCTGCCCGAAGGTGAGCGTGTCGAGCAACTGCTTTTTGTCGATCGCGTACGCGATTGCGCGCCGCACGGCCACGTCGTTGAGCGGCGGCCGGCTCGTATTGAGCTGCACGCCTTCGTATCCATTGACGTCGTTGTATTTGGTCGTGACGTCGGGCATCGTCTTGAGGGACGCATACGTCGAGTAAGACGGTTCGAACATCCAGTCGATGTCGTGGGTGCGCAGCAGATTGAGCGACGTGTTCTCGTCGGGGATGATGCGGATGGTGATCTGCTTGAGCCCCGGCTTGCCCTGGAAATAGGTGTCGTTTGCGACGAGGGTGATATGGTCGCCCTTGACCCACTCGGCGAGCTTGTACGGTCCCGATCCGATCGGCTCGTTGTTGAACGGAATCTGATTCACGTTCGGATACTTCGCAAGCAGATGCGCGGGCGCAATATTCGTCGGGCTGTCGCTTGGACCGAAAAAGGCGACGACGATCGGTGCGAACTTTTCCTTGAGGTGGAGGATGAACGTCGTGTCGTCGGGCGTGTCGATCGATTTGACTTCGTCAAACCCATGGCGCGAAACGACGTTGTTGTCGCCGTTCATCATCGCTTGCCACGAGAATTTCACGTCCTTGCTCGTCAGCGGCTGGCCGTCGCTCCACGTGATCCCTTTTTTGAGATGGTAGGTGACGGTCAACCCGTCTTTGCTGATGCCGCCGTTTTCTTGCGTCGGAACTTGCGTGACGAGGATCGGAACGAGATTGCCCTTCGGGTCCGCGCTCACGAGCGGATCGAAGATCAGTCCGTCGACCATCGCGTCGGTCGTGTTGGACGCGAGGAGCGGGTTGAGGTTCTTCGGCTCGCTCTGAATCGAGACGCGGAGCATGCCGGGCTTGGTCCAGGAATGCTCGCTGCCGCCGGCGCCCGTGCCGTTGGAGACTTTGGAGCAACCGGAAACGAGCGCGGCAAGAGCCGCGAGGGCAAGAAGTCTTTTCACCCGCCTGTCTTACTCAGACAGCTGCTTTTGGTCCTACCCGATTGCCCGGAACGGGATCGTACCGTTCATGGCGCGCGGCGAAGGTGCCCAGCCCCTGGGTCGCGGTTCGGAGCTCCGTGATGTATCGGGACAGCTCGACTTGCGGAACGTCAGCCTCAACGACGTCGAACCCCGGCCGATCGGCCGGGTTCATCCCGAGAATCTGCCCGCGTTTGCCGGTCAATTGCTGGATGACGGTCGAGGTGAAGCTATTGGGCACGGTCACGTTCACGCGCGCGATCGGCTCGAGCACCACCGGGTGGCACTTTGGAAGCGCGTCGCGTACGCCCATGCCGGCAGCGGTCTTGAACGACTGTTCGCTCGAGTCGACGTCGTGATATTGCCCGTCGAAGAGCACGACGTGCAGATCGGTTACGGGGTAGCCGCTCGATCCATGCATGAGCGCCTCACGAACGCCCTTCTCGACGGCGGCGAAGAATTGCTTGGGAACGACGCCGCCCACGATCTTTTCTTCGAAGCTCACCCCGCTGCCGCGCTCGCGCGGTTCGAAGCGAAGCCATACGTCGGCAAATTGTCCGTGGCCGCCGGTCTGGTGCTTGTAACGGGAGTGGACCTCGGTTCCCGCGGTGATCGTTTCGGTATAGGGGATCTGCGGAGAGGCCGTTTCGACTTCCACTTTATATTTGCGCGCGAGGCGCTCGACGGCGATGTTGACGTGCTGCTCTCCGCTGCCCATGAGCAGCAATTCGCCGGTGATCTCCGCGCGGGTTAGCCGAAGGGCCGGATCCTCATCGACGATCCGTGCGAGCATCGTGAAGATCTTCGCCTCATCGATCCGCTCTTTGGGTTTGATCGCCATGGCGAAGCACGGTTCGCAAACCTGCACCCGCTCGAGCAGCACTTTGTGTCCGTTGCCGGTCAGTGTGTCGCCCGTGCGAACCGCTTCAAGGCGCGCGATGCCGACGATCGAGCCGGCCGCCGCCTCGGCGATCGCTTCTTGTTTCTTTCCCTGTAAACGATAGAGGCCGCCCGAGCGCACCTTTTCGTCGTTCTGGGAGATGTCGGTGAGCGTCGCATCGGCTTTGATCGTGCCCGAGAGCACGCGCACGACCGAAAGTTTGCCGGATTGCGGATGCACGATGGTCTTCATCACACGCGCGATGACCGGGCCGTTGGGATCGGCGGCAATGGGGCGTCCCTCGGCGTCGACCTGCATGGCCTCGGCGGGGGACGGGAACCATTTTTCCATCGCGCGTACGAGCGCACCGACGCCGGTTCCGGTCGTCGCGGACGCAACGAGAACGGGCACGATTTGGTCGTGCGAGCACTCGTCGCAGAGATCGCGCTCGACTTCATCGAGCGGCGGTTCGATGCCCTCGAGCAGCTCCTCCATCAAGTGATCGTCGAAATCCGCCATTGCTTCGAGCAGCGCAACGTGCGCGCCGTTGACCGCGTCGCTCACGTCGCTTGGGACCGTACTCTCGCGTTCGCCCTCGCCGTCGACCGTTCGCGCTTTCATTTCCGCAAGGTCGACGTATCCGCAAAATCCGCTAAACTTGTCGTTGCTCTTTGCGGATTCGAAGATCGGCCACTGTTCGGCCACGACGTGGCGGCCGTAGAGCGATTGAAGCGCTTCGAGCGTCGCTTCGAAATCGGCACCGGGGCGATCCATCTTGTTGACGACGAAGCAGTGCGGCATCTTACGCGCTTCGAGGTAGTCGACGAGCGTTTGCGTGTGCGACGCGCGCGAGGGATCGGCATCGACCACGATCACGGCGGCGTCGACACCGGCGAGCGCCATCTTCGTTTCCTCGAAAAAGTCGATGAATCCGGGGCAGTCGACGATCGTGACGTCGATGGGCCCGCACGCGCAGTGCGCGAAACCCACGGTGGTCGACTGGGCGTGAGCGACGTCTTCGGGTTCGTGGTCGGTAACGGTCGTGCCGTCCGCGATCGAGCCGCGTCGCGCGACTGCGCCGCAGTACGCGAGCACAGCCTCGACGAGAGTGGTTTTGCCCGCGTGATGCGGGCCCACAAAAGCGATGTTGCGTTGGCGATCGATCGCCATATCACCACTCTCCTAACGCCGAGGAGAGGTTCCTCGGCTAACGCTTTTTGGTTGTCTTTTTCTTCGTCGTCCCTTTACTAGACGGCTTCGATGCCTTTTTTACCGGCCGCGCAGCCGGCGCCGCCTTCTTTGCGGGCGCCTTTTTCACGGCGGTTTTCGCTGCGGTTTTCTTTGCTTTGACCGGTGCTTTCGCGGCCAGTTTCTTCGGTGCCGCTTTCTTGCTTGCGCTCTTTTTCACCGCGGGCGCAGCCTTCTTCGCGCTCGCTTTCTTTGCGGGCGAAGCGGCTTTTTTCACAGGCGCGGTCTTCTTTGCGGGCGATGTTTTCTTGACGGCGACAGCCTTTTTGGCCGCAGCGGGTTTCTTCTCGGGGGCCGGTTTCTTCTCGGGCGCGGCCTTCTTCGCGGCGGCCGCGGGTTTCTTCACCGCGGGCGCAGCTTTCTTTTCGGGCACCGCTTTTTTCTCGGCGGCCGGTTTCTTTTCGGCGGGAGCTTTCTTGGGTGCAGCGTCGGCTTTCTTCGCCGGCGGTTTTGCCTCGCTCTTAGAATCCTTCGCCTTCGCCGACGACGCGGCGGATTCGGCGCTGCGTTTCGACGACGCGCCGCCCTCGTCGCTCACCGGTTTCTTGGTCGTGCGCTCGGGGCTGCTCGCGCGTTTCTTCGGCCCGGAATCGCGCCCGGCTTTCGCCGATTCACGGACGGCCCGTTCCGACGGTTCGGGTTCCTCGGGAAGGCCGAGTTCCGCGCGGCCGAGGCCGGAGATGCTGCTGCCGGGTTGTGCGGGTTCGGGTGCGCGCTGCGTCGCCTCCAAATGCTCTTTGGTTGCGCGCAGGACGACGCGCGCGAGGCGGCCGCCGACCGGAAAGACGATTTCGTTGATGTCGCAGTCGTCGAGCATCTGCAGAACGGCATCGAAGCCGCCGCCTTGATCCTTGGGGCTATGCGCGTCCGAGCCGATCGCGATGCCGACGTTCTTGGCTTTGGCTTTGCGCATCAGGCGCTTATTGACGTCGATGTACTTCTGACGTTGCTCGTCCGAGTAATCGCGGTAGAGCGGACGGGTGTTGATTTCGATCGCCATGCCGCGCGCGGCGGCGGCGTCGAGAATCCGGTCTTCGTACGCTTGGAGCTTCGCGTCGTCAGGCCAATGCCCTAAAATCGACGGCTTATAGATGTGGCCGACGATGTGCCCGGGCAGTTTCTCGACGTCGTCGACGAGGCGATCGACGTAGAGTTCCCACGCGCGCTCCGTGCCGACGTGATCCCAAAGATACGCGAATTCCGGATTGTCGTAGGGCCACTGGAAATCCGCGCCCTTTTCCGGATGATCGACCGACAAGAAATGGACCGAACGGATGATGCCGTCGGGACGCATTGCCTCGACGATATTCTGCGCATCGGGCCGCGAGCGCGGGTCGTTGTCGACCTCGGCACCGATCGAGAAACGCATCCCTTTGCGTAAACCTTCGCTGACGACCGCGGCGTGCGCAACGTCGACGCCGGCCGTTTCGGCCGCGCCATAGAGGTCGCCGGCATGCGCGAGTTTGAGGGCGCGGCGAACCGTATGCACGGCCCCGGGATCTTCGAACGTCAAATAGTTGACGTGGTCGCTGACCATCAGGTAACGCGGCGCGTTGCGGCGGCACGCATGATAGAACCACAGGAAAAGCATGCGCGGGGAATACGCGATCGGGCGTTCCTCGGCGAACGGCCGGTGCTCACCCTTCGCATGTCCGTGGATGTCGGGGATAGCCGTAAGGCGTGGGTCGCTCAGCGTTCTACTTCCTTTACACCGCGGGGGATCCACGTCGACTTTCCTTGGGCGCGCGCTTTGCTCGCTTCGGGCGTCCGTTGCTCGACCCACGGCACGATCGTTTCAATCATGATTTCGATGCCCTTTTTCATGAGATCAAGCGACATCGAGGGGTTGGAATCAGCGCCCGCGGCAATCGCCTGCGCTGGAAGATACGGGAGGTGAACGAGGCCCGCGATGACGGGCGGAACGGCCTGTTCGGTGAGGGCGAGCATTTCGTAGATCGCTTGATTGCCGATGAACGTTCCGGCCGAATTGGAGACGTATCCCGGAACGCCGTTTGCCGTCCACGCTTCGACGATGCGGTCGAACGGAATGTTCGAGATCCGCGCATCGGTGCCGCCGCGAGAAATGACGTCGCCCTTGCGCATCACGCCGACGTTATCGGGGAATTCGAAATCGAGGACGTTGACGGCGACTCGCTCCATCGAGAGCGCAGTCCGGCCGCCCATCTGCGACAGGATGATAACGATGTCGGGATTTTCCTCGGCGAGCGCGCGCTCGAACCGCTCGCGAATGTTGCGCGTCTCGACGGGAATGATGCGAACGGAAAGGGGACGGCCCGATAACGTGCGTCCCTCAAGACCACGTGCCACCATTTCGCTCGGATTGACTTTGTCACCGCCGAAGGGCTCGAAACCGGCAATGAGTATGCGTCTAGCCACAGGAGCTTAAAAGTTAAACGCTGCGGCGAGCTAACCTTTGTAGCCTGCCAAGGACGGCAGCGCGGCGATCAGGATTCGCGCTGAAACCCTTCCATCCGCAACAGGCGCGCTTTCATCTCCAGCCCGTATCCGTAGTTGTGAAGATGCCCGGTGGAGTCGACGACGCGGTGACAGGGCATGAGCAGCGGCAACGGATTGCGAGCCATCACTTGACCCACCGCCCGCGCGGCTTTCGGGCGCCCGATTTGCGAGGCGACCCACGAGTACGAGCGCACTTCACCGGGCGGAATCATCGCGGCCGCGCGAAGAGCGGCCTGCTCGAACGGGGTGAGGTCTTCCATATCGACGATCTTGTCGTCCACGCGCCACGTTTCGAAGAATTGCTCCAGCGTCTCGCGCAGCCACGGCGGCGCTTCGCCTGAAACGACCGGGCGGCGCAGACGCGATTCGATCCGCGCGCGCACCTCTTCGAACGGGTCGCCCGTATCGACGCCGATGTAGGCGATGCGGTTCTCTTTGAACCCGACGAAGAGCCGCCCCACCGGGGTTTGCACCGACGTCAGGATGACCGGGGTCGAGCGCTCCTTGTGACGGATGAGCGCGATATGCTCGACGACCTTTTTGGCGAGGTCGCACGAGGGATCGGGCTGCGGAAGCGATTCCAGCCGGTATGCGATGCCTTCGTACTCTTCGAACAGATCCTGGCACGGGGGGCACGCGCGGAGATGGATATGAACGGCCTCTTTTAAAGAGGTCTCACACTCGCCGCGCACCTCGTCCCATAACTCGTCGACTTCACGACAGCGCATGCAAAGGGGCTCCTTCGGATTCTTGGGCGAAGCGCCCGATCTGCGGGCCGAGAATGCGGCGCAGGATACGGACGGCTCGATGAACGTGCGACTTCACGGTGCCGATCGGCTGGTCGAGGATCTCGGCGATCTCGGGATGGCTGCGGCCTTCGATAAATCGCAGGGTCGCGGCCGCGCGCAGATGCATCGGCAGCTGTAAGAGCGCTTTTTCTACGAGCGCCACCTCGGCGTTCTGCTCGACGATCGTCTCCGGGCGCGCAGGGCCCTCGTTGCTCTCGCGCAGCAGGGCATCGGGATCGGCCAGCGCGTCGAGTGCGACGTTTACCGGACGCTTGCTGCGCAAGCGGTTTCGCGTCACGTTGAGCGTGATCGTATAGAGCCACGGCTGGAGCCGCAGTTCGCTTCGCTGCTCGAGGGACATTTTGCCGAGCGCGCGGTAGGCGCGCACGAAGGCGTCCTGCACGATCTCCTCGGCATCTTCCCGATTGCCGGTCATGCGCAGCGCGAATCCGTACAGCCGACGTTGGAAATCGTCGACGATCCGGTCGAACGTCTCGACGCTCGGGACCGTCCCGCCGGCTTTGCCCGAAGGCACCGGACGGGGCGGTTGCTGGACCGCTGGTGGCACAAGTACTCCCGTGTGGAGCAGTGGTGCGAGTGCGCTCATACCTCTCACCAAACAACTCCTGGCTGCCGCGTGGTTTCACGCGGCTCTCAAAGGTTCTTGCTTAAGCTTTACCCACCCGTCGTCCAGAAGTTCCGGAGGCGGTGCAGGGGCCTGTTGAGCGCACCCGAGAATCCCAACCCATGGTACACGAAGTGCCGCACGCACCATCTCGACGAATCGCCGGTCGCACGCAGCGACGCGGCGGTTTTTGTTTTACGGCACAACCATGAAGCACCGATAAAAAACGAGGGACGCCGATGCAGCAGGTGATCGAACCCACGGAAATTTCTTTCGACGCGTATACGATGTGCAGTTTTCTGCCCAATCTCGATTCGACCCGAGCGATTCCGCTCGTACTCATCGGATACCGCCGAAATCAAGATCCGTGGTTCGTCTGGCTCGTTCCGAAAGAAGGGATCAGCGCTGCGGGCTTAACGGACGATCCGTATTACAGTAAGGTCCTGCACGATCCGCACACGTACTTCATCAAGAAACTTTCGAAGTACGTCGAGGAGTCCGGTTCCGTCAAACGCGGAATCGAAATGCTGATCGATTGCCATCAAAACCATCTCGCGTTTACCCCGCTCACCCAGCTCAGCGAGATGCCGTTCCGCCACCCATTAGAGGTCCAACTGGTCGGCGCGCTCTAGCGGCGCGCCTCATTCCAGGAAGCATCGCCGTTCACGCGGATCGTTCGATGGTAAACGATCTTGACGGGGACGGCGGTGCTTTCGTTTGAGAGCTTGCCTTCGATCGTCAGCGTGGCATCGAGCGCGACGAGCATCGCATTCGCGTGCGAGTAGTAGGCGGTGCCGTCCATGCGAATCGTTCCGGTCAGATTGTCTTGATCGTGTTGCGGCAGCGTGCCGGTCATCGGGCCGCCCGCCGAAAAGCGAATGCCGGTTGCGGGTTTTCCGCGCACGACCGCCGTGCCGGCGGGACGCAGCGTCCCCTTGAGGCGCGCGCCGCCCAGCGGCGAGGTCGCTTCGAACGGCACCGGCCCGTGAAGCTTCTCGAGATCGTGCATCGTGCGGGCGTCGAGCTGAACCGCGAACGGCTGATTGAGGATCGTCAGAAAATCGGGATCTTCGTCGACCCGATCGTCGAACGAGCCGTCCTTATTCATCACCTGAACGAAGCGCGCGTGGACCGTTGCCTTGCCGCTCTCGCCGCTGCGCGTGTAGGTAGCCTCGGCGACGAAACGCGATTCGTTATCTTCGCGGACGACGGACAGGTGCTGGTTGCCGCTGTAGACGATGTGCGTGGCGGGGAGCGCGGTGCCGATGCGATAGACGTCCATGCCTCGGACGCTATAGCTGTCATCCGCACGCGCAAGCGCGATAGCGGCGGCGAAAAGAATGGCTGCGAAGGCTGCGGCGCGCACTGAGGACTTCATACTCTTTTCTCTACAGTATCATTCGCCGCAAGTGCGATTCGGTTCATAGCCTGATGCGTCAAAGAACGCAAGAACGATAAGCACGTCGAGCGGAATCGAGAAAACTATACCCACCGGGACGTCCGTCCAAAACGACGATGCCGGCGGATGACCGTGCGTCACCGCACCGACGATCGCCGAGGAGATCGCGCCGGGCACCAATTGCAAAACGAACAGCGTGATCGTGCGCCCAAACACGCCGTTAGACCATGCAACGCGGATGCTCCCGCCGATGGCGCGCACCACCACGAACCACCAGGCTTCGTCGTCGGCGACGACGGCGATCGCTTCAGCAAAGACGACGGACGCGGCGATGAGCAGGGTCGGAATTGCCAGAAGACGGTCGGCGAGATCGCCCGCGGCGACGGAGACCAGTCCGAACATTGCGACGTAGGTGGCGACGAAGTTCACGATGATGACCGCCCAGAGACGTTCTCCGATGCGGTCCCACGTTTGAGCCGCATTCCATCCGTCGACGTCGCCTTTTACGATGCCGAGCACGATCGCATCGACGATCGCTCCGGCGACGATGCCGGCAGTGAGTTCGACGCCCGGCCCCGGAAATCGCGTATCGAGGAGCCACTGCACACCGATCCCGGCGACTGCAATGCAGCAAAAGAGCAGCGCGTGACGCCGGACATGCGCAAACGTGCGCCGGACGAGGACGCCGAGAGTCGATCGGTTCACCGGGTCGCCGTTACGGATGAAATTCGATGCCCGGTTTGCGCCGGTGCTTCATGAAGAAGCGAACGACGGCAGTGCCTTCACAGACGACGACCGACTCGCTATCGGAAAAATGCCGGCCGTTGATGTCGACGGTAAAGTCTCCCGCGGCGAGTCCGGCGAGCGTGCGCCGAACGCTGCGTTGAAATTTGTCGGCAGGTGCTCGCGATCCGATCGCTTCCCTTACCGCCAGCGCAAGCAGTTCGCGAACGCGGATCGGCGTGGCAAGCGCGAACGCAGCCGAGCCGCCGGAGGCGACGGCATGCAGATCGAGCGGAACGCGCACGCGAATCACAGCCTCTCTTTTGGCGCAATTTCGAGGAGCCGCCTGCCATCGAAGCGTACCGTACGCGTGATGTCCCACTTCGGGAATGTGCCTGCCGAGACGCTTATCGACGCGGTCGAGAAACATGTTGCCAAAATGGACGAGGCGGAGCTGTCGTCCCTGTTGGCCACAGGTGTCGCTTCGATGCCGCTACAGGCGCGTCACGCGCTGGTGTCGTCGATCTTCGACGCGTTTCGCGAGCGAGGCGAGTCGTCTGAAGATGCCGCCGAGGGAGCGTCGACCGCACTTGCGGATCTCGAAAACGGCGACGAGCCCGCGCTGCGCGCGCTGCTTCGCTACGCGCAAGAGAACACGGGCGTGCTCAAAGAGGCGATGGCGGTTTTTGCCGAGGAGCATCCAACGGAATTGAACGCACTGCCCTCATCATTCGTCGAAGCGGTCGCCGCGCGGTTGTAGTGCTGTGAGTGAGTACCGGCGCCGCCGCATCGAACCCGACGAGCCCAAGGGAGGCGGCGGCCTGCCGATCTTCCCGCTCATCGTCCTGGTCATCTTCGCCGGCCTGCTGCTAGGCGGCGGACTCGCAAAATTCTTAGGCCGCGGCGGCGGCCCATCGGTCCCCACGCCGGTCCCAACGGTAACGCCGCTGCCGACCGAATCCGCGACCCCGTCGCTTGCGCCGACCCCGTCGCCGACCCCCCACGCGACCCACTCGCCCAAGCCGGCCGCGAAACCGTCCCCGTCCGCCACGCCCGCCGCAACCGCGACGCCGTCGCCAACGCCGTCACCCGCGGCCTCGCCAACCGCGAAGCCGTCACCGAAGCCCAGCACGGAACCGACCGTGTTGATCATCACACCGGCTCCCAAGCCGACCAAGAAGCCGGTCACGCACGCGCAGAAGCCGCCCCCCGCACCACCGACGCCCGCACCGACGCTCGCGCCAACCCCGAGCCCGACGCCCGCGCTGATTACCGGTGCACCGACCGCCGATCACGCCGCGGCCATCGTGCGCTCGTACCTGACGGCGCTCGCCAACGGCCACTCATCGTTCGCCACCGGCTATCTACGCAGCGGACTCCCGAGCGAAGACTTCATGAAAGGCGGCCGCGTCAC
>DASSZO010000277.1:0-6649 GCA_035702815.1 Candidatus Aquilonibacter sp.
CGATCATCACCCGGCCACGCTCGTCGATGTTCGCGCCGCGCGGGACACGCAAGGGTCCGTGCAAACCGAGCACCGTGCGCCCTCGCGCGTCGTGCATCGTTCCATCGCGCTCGCGGACGAACGCGCCGCTGCGCGTCGTGCTCACGCTGCCGGCGCCGTCGCGAACGCGAAAGTATCCGTTTCCGACGATCGCAAGATCGTCCTCACGGCCGGTCCGGGTCACCATCCCGTGGCTCCGGGTGACGTGACGTTCGATGCGCACGCCGGCGGAGGTCAAGCTGCCGCGAGCAACGACTTTTTGGAAGCCGTCGGTCGAGGCGTTCGCGAGGTTCGCCGTCGCGATGTCGAGGCGGCTGCGCGCGGCGATCATCGCGCTGCCGGCCCAATCGATTCCATCCATTGCGGCATCGTAGGCCGCGAATGTAGCCGCGCTGTTACCAGCGAATGGACGGCAGATGCGAACCCGATCGTTGCTGCTGCTGACCGCCCTTCTCGCCGTCGCCTGTTCGTCGGCGCCGACGCCGCAGGAACGCGCCGAGCAGACCGAACGCGATGCGATGGCGCCGCTTAAACAGCGCTACCCCGACGTCGTGATGGGCTTCGATTTCCACGGCACGTCCGCGGACGTTTCCGTCGACCTGAACCAAGAGATTCAGATGGATGACGATAAGGAAGACGCGATGCGCAATCAAGCAGTCGCGATGTGGCGCTCCGCATGGATGAAGGCCAACCCCGGCAAACACGCCACGCTCACGCTGCGCATCCTCGACTTCCGCGGCAACGTGAACTGGAAGAAGACGACGAAGGCCTAAGGCGCCGCCGACATCATCATCGTAAAGCTGTAGGTCTGGTGTCCCTGCATGTCCCCGGCGGTCGAGGCGGAAGCGCTGCAGACGCCCGAGCCGGTGACCGCACCCGGGGCCTGCGCGAGAGCATGGCCGCTTGCATCCGACACGATGAGACTGTAGGTCCGCGACGGGTCGAACGAGCCGACCACCGCGTACGCTGCCACGGCTTCGGGCAGCGGCCACTTCGGCGTCGGCAGCGGCATCGGTGAAACGGTAATCATCGTCTGAGCGGGCGCATCGTTCGTCGAAAAGGTGAGCGTATCGTGCGCGACGTCGATGGAGATCCCCGAATCCGGGAGACCAAATCCCCAGCCATTGGTAATTCCGGAGGGCGACGGCGATGCTTGCGGCGCAGAAACGGAAGCGGCCCCGCACGCGGTGAGTCCGGCGATGAGCATCACGAAGAAGAGGCCGCGTCGAATCATGCGGGCCTTTTCTCGCTCGTTCCCCCTAGCTCAGCTTACGCGATATCGCCTGCGTCGCTATGGTGCGCATCGCGTTGATCGTCGCGGTGCGGATCCAAGTCCGTTTCGCCGTAGACGACATCGGGGTTCGTCGGCGTCTGAGGCTGCGGATCGATCGAGTCGATGATCGCGGTCATTCGATCGCGCCGTTCGATATCGTTGTCTTCGGAATCATTGCGATCGGCCGGGTCCTTTTGCGCAAGGTCCGTGTCGAGCCGGTTATACAACGCGGGATCCTGCGGATAGTCTTTATCCATAGCCGTGATGTACCCAGGCGCGCCCCTCGACAAGCTCGGGATGACAGACGGCGCTCGGGATGACAGACGGCTAGCGCATGCGGCGGAAGATGGGTTGATCGGTGACGACTTGGCGGAAGGCTCGTTCGTGCACCGTGTTGGCGAGCGATTCGTGCTGGCCGAGGCCTAGAAACCCGAGGTGCATGAGCGAGTCGAAGAACAGCTTGTGCAAGCGGTACTGCACGGCGCCGTTGAAGAGCGGGAGCAGTCCGCGCGCGACGATCGCATGAAATTCGTTGATCGATCCGTCTTCGACCGGGTTATGACGCGCGAACATGACCGATGCCCGCAATTCTTCGCGCGGCGTCGCAAAGGAATCATGGATCTCGAAATACGTCGAGAGCGGCGCAACGATGCCGGCCCGTCGCGCGAGCGCGATGAAGTCCGCCTCCGAACGGTGCTCGTAAAATCCGGCCTTCGCGACCGCAGCCGTGACGTCGTTCACGCAGGTCGCGTAGATGACCGTCTTTTCGAGCAAACCATGCTCGGCAAGCAGCGCGGCGATACTGTACGCGTCGCCGCCGGTCCCGCTTCCCGGCACCCAGAGCCGGATGAACGAGTACGTCTGCAACAGCGGCACGACGTTGGCGCCGAACGCTTGGAGAAAGGCCGGATCGTGGAAGAGCTGCGAGGTGCCGCCGCTCATTGCTACGAGGAATTGCGCGAGCGCGCGCTCGTCGTGCAAGAGGCGATCTTGCAAGCCCGAGATCGTCGAGATGTTCTCCGCGCGCATCGCGTCGGCAATGCGCCGCCGCAGTGCCGACTGGTTGAAATTGCGGAAGTCGTAGCCTCCATAGCGCAAGAGCGCGTCCAAGAAGAGCTGCAGTTCGATATCTGCAAGCTCTTCCCGGCGGAGGTTCAACGCGGGCACCGCCGCGTCGATCGCTTCTATTTGTTCAACCATATTTTCAGCAGCGACGTGAGTTGATCGATGTCGACGGGTTTACTCACGTACTCCGAGGCGCCTGCAGCGATGCACGCGTCCCGGTCGCCTTTCATTGCCTTTGCCGTGAGCGCAATGATCGGAATATCCGAAATCCGGTCTTCGGAGCGGATTCGGCGAATCGTTTCATAGCCGTCCATCTCCGGCATCATGATGTCCATCAGGACGATGTCGATATCCTTACGGCTGCGCAGCGTGTCGATGCCCTGCATGCCGCTCTCCGCACTCACAACATCCATTCCATAGGAACGCAACGCCGCTTCGAGCGCGAAGATGTTGCGCGCGTCGTCGTCGACCACCAACACCCGTTTATTGAGTAACGACGTCCCGTTCAGATCGCCGCCGACCGGCTTTTTGGCCGGACCAAGATCGGCTTCGACGCGATGCAAGAAGAAGTTGAGTTCGTCGAGCAGGCGCTCCGGCGCGTGTCCATCCTTGACGATGATCGTCGAAGAGAGACGGCGCAGACGCGCTTCCTCGTCGCGGCTGAGGTCGCGACCGGTGTAGATGATGATCGGCGTCGTATCGCTGCCCGGACGGCTGCGCAGCTGCTCGATCAGATGATCGCCGGTCATATCCGGGAGTCCCAGATCGATGACGATGCAGTCGAACTTCTGCGCTTGCACGGCGGAGATCGCAGCGTCGGCGGACGATACCGCCGTAACCTTCATCTCGCCGGTGCCGATCAGGCCGACCATCGCGTTGAGCTGCATGATGTCGTCCTCGACGACCAGCACGTTCTTGCCGCGATTTTCCGCAAAGCCGAGGAGCCGGTCGAAGGTTTCCATCAGCGCCTCTTCGGAGACCGGCTTCTGCAGGTGCGCCACCGCGCCGGCCTGCAGCGCCCGCTGCTGATGTTCGTCGCCGGAGATCACATGCACGGGGATATGCGACGTCGCATTTCCGCGCTTGATCGTCTCGAGTACTTGCCAGCCGTCGAGGTCGGGTAATCCGACGTCGAGGGTGATCGCGTCGGGAAGATACTTGTTCGCCAACTCGAGCGCTTCACGTCCGCTGTGCGCAACGATCGTCTTAAAGCCGCGATCGTGCGCGAACGCCGCGAGGAGTTTCGCAAAGGTCGGATCGTCCTCGACGACGAGCAAGGTTCGGTCATCGGCAACGATCTCGTCGCGGTCGTCGAGAACGGTCGCCGGCTGCGCCGCGGTGATACGGCGCTGCAACTGTTCGGCGGTTTCGTGAACGTGCGTGACCGGTTCGAAACGGGTCGTGTGAATCGGCGCGGCCGGAATCTCGGTGCGCTGCGAGCCGGCGCGCTGCGCCGGGTGGAAGAGCGTAAACGTGCTGCCGACGCCGACGGCACTTTCGACGCCGATCTCGCCGCCGAGCAGCCCCGCGATTTCACGGCTGATCGCGAGCCCGAGGCCCGTGCCGCCGAACTTCCGCGACGTGCCCATATCGGCTTGTTGGAAGGCCTCGAAGATGACGTTGAACTTGTCTTGCGGGATGCCGATGCCGGTGTCGGTTACGGAGAACGCAACGGCTGGTCCGGGTACCGCGAGACGGCGGTCGTGCACCATCGAGATGTGCAGCGTTACGGCGCCTTCGCTCGTGAACTTAAACGCGTTGGAGAGCAAGTTCTTGAGCACTTGCTGCAGGCGGGTCGGGTCGGTCACGATCGACTTGGGAACATCCTCGTCGCGCGCCACGATGAATCGCAGATTCTTGTCGGCGGCGATTTGGCTGAACGTGCGTTTGACCTCGCCCTCGATCGAATCGACCGTGACTTCGGTGAGATCGATCGCCGTCGTACCCGATTCGATCTTCGAGAGATCGAGGATGTCGTTGATGAGCGTGAGCAGATCGGTGCCCGCCGCACGGATCGTTTGCGCAAACTCGACCTGCTTGGGAGTCATGTTGCCGTCCGGATTCTCGGACAGCTGCTTGGAGAGAATCAGGAGCGAGTTGAGCGGTGTGCGCAGCTCGTGCGACATGTTGGCAAGGAACTGCGACTTGTACTTGGACGTAAGCGAGAGCTGCTCGGCCTTCTTTTCGAGTTCCGTTCGCGCTACTTCGATTTCGCGCGTGCGGCGTTCGACTTCGGCGTTGCGCTCTTGAAGCAGACGCGCCTTCTCTTCGAGTTCGTCGTTGGTCTGCTTGAGTTCCATCTGCTGGCTCTGCAGCTCGGTCGTAAGCGACTGCGACTGCTTGAGCAGTTCTTCCGTCCGCATCGATGCCGTGATGGTGTTGAGCATGACGCCGATCGACTGCATGAGCTGATCGAGGAAGAGCAAGTGGATTTCACTGAACCGCTCGAGTGACGCGAGCTCGATGACGGCTTTGATTTCGCCTTCGAACGTAACCGGCAGCACGACGACCGTCGCCGCATTGATCTGACCGAGCCCCGAGCCGATGCGCAGATATTCCCCGGGAACTTCGGTGAGCAGCACGCGCTGTTTCTCGATCGCGACCTGGCCGACGAGCCCTTCACCGAACGGAATCGACTTGACCTGACGGCGATGACGCGGCAACGCGTAGCTGGCGATCAGCTTCAGGCTTGCTTCGCCTTCGGCCGCATCGGCCATATAGAATCCGCCGGCCTGTGCGTTCACCAGCGGCGCGAGTTCGGACATGATCAGCTGCGTGACCGCGGTGATGTCGCGTTGGCCTTGCAGCATCGACGTAAAGCGCGCGAGGTTCGTCTTGAACCAGTCTTGTTCGGTGTTCTTTCGCGTCGTGTCACGAAGATTCTGAATCATTTCGTTCACGTTGCGCGTCAGTTCGCCGACTTCGCCGCGCGCTTCGATTTCGATCGTTCGCGAGAGGTCGCCCTTGGTAACGGCGGTCGAGACTTCCGAGATCGCGCGGATTTGGTTCGTGAGCTGCGCGGCGAGCTGGTTGACGTTATCGGTGAGATCGCGCCACAGACCGGCCGCACCGGGGACGGCGGCTTGGCCGCCGAGTTTTCCTTCAAAGCCGACTTCGCGTGCAACGGTCGTCACTTGGTCGGCGAACGTTGCCAGCGTGTCGATCATCCCGTTGATCGTCTCGGCGAGCTGTGCGATTTCACCGCGCGCTTGCAGCGTGAGCTTGCGCTTGAGGTCGCCGTTGGCAACGCCGGTGACGACTTCGGCGATACCGCGGACTTGGTTGGTCAAGTTGGCGGCCATCGAGTTGACGTTATCGGTCAAGTCTTTCCAGACGCCGCTGACGCCTTGCACGTGCGCCTGGCCGCCGAGCACGCCGTCCGAACCGACTTCACGCGCGACGCGGGTGACTTCGGATGCGAACGCGTTGAGCTGGTCGACCATGACGTTGATGGTGTCTTTGAGCTCCGCGATTTCACCGCGCACGTTGACGGTGATCTTCTTCGATAGGTCACCGTTCGCGACGGCCGTCGTGACCTTCGCGATGTTACGGACTTGCGAGGTAAGGTTCGACGCCATGAAGTTTACGGAGTCGGTAAGGTCTTTCCACGTACCGGAGACACCGGCAACCTGCGCCTGGCCGCCGAGAATACCTTCGGAACCGACTTCGCGAGCAACGCGCGTGACTTCGGACGCGAAGGCGTTGAGCTGGTCGACCATCGTGTTGATCGTGTTCTTGAGCTCGGCGATTTCGCCGCGCACGTCGACGGTGATCTTCTTGGACAAGTCGCCGTTCGCAACGGCGGTCGTGACGTCGGCAATGTTACGAACCTGCGACGTGAGGTTTGAGGCCATGACGTTCACCGAGTCGGTGAGGTCTTTCCAGGTGCCGCTGACGCCTTTGACCTCGGCCTGACCACCCAGCTTCCCTTCCGAACCGACTTCACGAGCAACGCGCGTAACTTCGGATGCGAAGGCGTTGAGCTGGTCGACCATCGTGTTAATCGTGTTCTTGAGCTCGGCGATTTCGCCGCGCACGTCGACGGTGATCTTCTTGGACAAGTCCCCGTTCGCAACGGCGGTCGTGACGTCGGCAATGTTACGAACCTGCGACGTGAGGTTCGAGGCCATGACGTTTACCGAGTCGGTGAGGTCCTTCCAGGTGCCGCTGACGCCTTTGACCTCGGCCTGACCACCCAGCTTCCCTTCCGAACCGACTTCACGAGCAACGCGCGTAACTTCGGATGCGAAGGCGTTGAGCTGGTCGACCATC
>DASSZO010000279.1:0-3895 GCA_035702815.1 Candidatus Aquilonibacter sp.
GCCGTTCCAGTCTCGATCGAAGCGATAGATCATGACGCGCTCGTAGCCGCTGATGCGGGCGATCTCCCGCGCCGCATCTTCGACGAGCGCCTCGATCGTATCGCAGGCCTGAATCCGCGCGACCGCCATGTGCGCGAGCACAAAAATGTCGCGACCGTCGGGCAACCTATGCGCGCGTTCGAGTTCCGCTACGAGCACGCCGCTCGTACGATGCACGATAATGTCGAAGGCGCGCTCAACATTGCCTACAGCAAGATCCTGCGTGTATGCCTGACCGAAACCGCGCACTTCATCGGCAGCGGCGCTCAGTTTTGCAAGCGCGTCGACGCCGAGCAGCGAATCGACGCGCGCGTTGAGCAGTTCCGCCGCTTCACGGCCGATAAACTCGCCCGTGTTTGCGGAAACGTTGACGATCCGGCCGCTCTGCTCGTCGATCGCCAACAGCGCGCCATGCGGCTGGATGGCGCCGGGAATCTGAATCGGCTCGTTCTCGCATGCGGAGAGCTCCGCCGGGCGAGCGGGCGAAGTGGCAGAGCGGTACATCTCGCCGCTCGTACCCAAATCACCGGCTGAGCAACCAGCCATCTCCGTGAAAAATTGTGGAGGTACTGGTGCGCAGGAGTTACGGACGGATCTCGCGTCGCAACAGCTCGTCGATCCGCAGCGTCAAGATCGCAACGTCATCCTGATGACGGTGCTCGCCTAGCACGGCGTCGCGAATCATCAGCGCCGGGTTGGGCGCTTCGCGCACCTCGCGGCGCATGATCGCTTCGCGCATCGCTTCCCACGCAGAAGCGATGTTCCGGTCCCATTCCAAAAGTCCATCGGTGAAAAATACGGCGAAGGACCCGGGACGCAAGGTGACCGTTTGCGCTGCCTTGCTACCGTCGCCCAGATGACGCAACCCAAGCGGCAAGCCGCGTTCGATGAAGCGGTCGCTTACTCGCCCGTCCGGTTCGAAGAGCATCGGGCCCGGATGACCCGCTGAAGCGCAGGAGAGCGTCTGATGCACGGGATCGACGATTGCCACGAGCGCCGTCGTAAACGTGTCGTCGCTTTCCAAGCGCATGAGGTGATCGGTGATGACCAGCGCGCGCGCCGGATCCGGATCCGTATAAAGTGTAGCGCGCAGCGAGTTCCGAAGACGGCTCATCCATACCGCTGCTTCGATACCGTGGCCGAGCACGTCGCCGACGGTAACGGCGACGCGGCGATCGGGGAGAAGAAATGCGTCATACCAATCGCCGCCGACGAGTAAATGTTCAGACGACGGTTCGTAAAATGCGTCGAATGTCAGGCCGGAAACGCACGGCAGCGCGCTCGGGAGCGCGGCGCGCTGAAAGAGCGTTGCGATGCGTTGCGTCTGTTCGAACAGCATGGCTTTACCGATTGCCGTCGCGCAGCGGCGACCGAGATCCATCGCAAATTCGAGCGCTTCGCCATCAAACGGATCGCCTTCGCTCGTGCGCACGAGCGTCAGCGCGCCCAGCGTTCCCTGCGTGGTGGAAATCAGCGGCACGATCAAGAGCGAACGGTAGCGCATCTCGCGCATGAACGCTTCATGTGCGTCGCTCGTTGAGTATTCGCGCAGATACTCATCGGAAACACGCGGAACCGCGAGCGGCTTTCCCGTCGTCGTCACCAGCCATACCGGGTGACGGGCGCTGCGCCCGGCCGTGGTAAGAAACTCACCGGCGACGCGCAAGTGCGGCGTCTTGTTCGCGTCGCGATGCGCGCCAGCTGCCAGGTCTAACGCTTGGGGTATCCCGATGTCGAGCAGACAGATGTCGGCGAACTCCTCGACGACCGCGGCGCACACGCTCTGCAGCGTCGCCTCGTAGTCGAGCGATTCGCTGAGTAACTCGCCGACGCGCAGCAGCAACCGCAGATGACGCCGTTGCGCATCCGGCTGACCGACAGTGCCCGTCCCTAGTACCACCGCGGTACTGTCCTACCCAGCGGCTCCGCCGCCCAGGTGTACGCCTCCTGACAAACATCCATATAACTGGAGGTACTACTGAAAGTGGATTCCAAAACGCGACCTAACTTGACACAAAATACCAACGATCACGTGATCACCCTTCGCGGCGACCTGGGGCTAATAGATGTGGCGCGCGTGCAAGCGCTCTTCCCGGAACCGTCGCAAATCGAGAACCGGGTGGT
This sequence comes from Candidatus Aquilonibacter sp., assembly GCA_035702815.1. GTDB lineage: Bacteria > Vulcanimicrobiota > Vulcanimicrobiia > Vulcanimicrobiales > Vulcanimicrobiaceae > JAMXLG01. The sequence goes on from DASSZO010000279.1 coordinate 2,164, forward strand.
CCTCGACTGCGCGGAAGCGACGTCGATGGATTCGTCGATCCTCGCCCTCATCATGACCTATCGCCAGCGCGTGCAGTTGTCGGGACGCAACCCGCGCGAAGCGATCGTCGCGATTGCGAGTCCGCGCCTCGTGCGGCTCTTCGAATTGACCGGCATCAGCCGCGTGATTACCGTCGTACCGGCCGTCACCGACGGCACGGCATAGCAAAGGACGCCGCGAACGGCGCCCTTTGTTTGTGTGGACCTCGTGCGGTTACGGCGTGTTGAACGTAAAGCCGAAACCGGCGTAGAGTCCGTTGTGCGTGTATCCCGACGGCGAGTTGGCCTTGGCGTTGCCGCGGTTACCTTGATAGCCGAGGTCCAGCCAAAGCGGGCCGCCCTTCGTGAACGTCCAGGTGCCGCCGATCTTGTACGTCTGCATTGAATACTGCATCGACAGCGACTGGTTGAAGCCGTTGTACGTGCCGCGCGTGTTCGGATAGAAGTAGTAGCTTCCGTACCATGAGACGACGTCGTTGAGATCGGGGAGCTTTTCGGCGCCGAAGCCGAACCCGGTCATATCCGGGTAGCCGTTGTTATACGAATTGAATTCCCATCCGATGCCGACGTAGACGCGCGGTTCGAAGATCTTATAGCCGGCGTGAATTTCGGTGAACGTATCGCGTCCGGTAAACGACGGAACGAAGGTCTGTCCGGTGTTTCCGACCGTGGTGACCAAACAGGAGTTGTCGGTCGTCGGCGCGGGCGGCGCGGCTGAGTTACACGAGTGATTGTAGCGGTATTGCGCGTAATCGACGCCGAGCATGAACGGTCCGAACTCTCCCGCTCCGCGCGCGGCCCATGATCCCGTGTTGCGATTACCGGCGCTGAACTCGTTGTACGTCTTTCCGGCGATTTGATAATCGCCCGCGATGAAGAGCTCGTTGGTCTTCTTCGGAGGCGGAGGCGGCGTCGGGGTTGGCGCGATCGTCGGTGCGACGGTCGGCTCTTGCGTCGGTTCGGGCGTCGGAGGCGGCGTCGGCGGCAGATAGCGCACGACGACGATCTGCCGGTCGGGCACCCATTGAACGTATGCGCCCATACCTTCGGCGAGCACGCGAATCGGCACGACGATCGTGCCTTTGTAGATCTCCGGCGGAACGTCGAGCGGACGTTTCTCACCGTTGATCGTGACTTCGGGAACGCCGACGGTCACGGAGACCTCGGCCCCCGGTTTGGAGACGGTTGCGGTCTTACTGGACGCATTGTAGGTAACGGTCGCACCGGTCTGCTCGAACATCGAACGCAACGGAACGAGTACGGTGTCGCCCTTCACAAGGGCCGCGAGCACGCGTCCTTTCTTGAGCTCGTTGGGAGTCGCGTTGACGTGATGATCGTTGAACAGAATCGGTACTTCTTGCGCGGCCGGCGCAGAGGCGGGCGCAGCAGCAATCAGGGTTGCACTAAGCACGAATTCTAGCATGCTTTCTAGTCTAAACCCGAGCTCGAAAGCACCCTATCCAGATCGTGCACGATCACGGAAACATTCGGGATAATGATCCCGAAGAGCGCTAGACTCATAAGGAAGAAAGCACGTTTCATTTGTCCATACCACGTTGACGTATCGTTCGTCCTTACGTGGTAGTACAAAGCGGTTCCGAACCGATGAAACGTGCGCGCGCGATCGATGAATTTCGGTCGCGCGCGTCTAGCTTTGGGTCAGCAGCGCATAGTGATACGCAAAGAGCTGTTC
>DASSZO010000013.1:0-9589 GCA_035702815.1 Candidatus Aquilonibacter sp.
TTGGTTTGAAATGCGCCGGCATTGAACTTTTTCGGCGGTTTCTCGCCGGTCAACTTCATGCAGGTCTGCATCCCCGGCGTCACCGCGATGTGGGTGTTCGGATCGTACGTGAACGACCACCAGTTGTCGCCCCCGAAGAACGCCGGGCAGGTGACGATCGCTTGCCCGATGCGCGGCTTGAGCTGCTCGTCGACGATCCCCATTCGTTTCTTGCGATCGTATCCGAGCACCGACATCGCCTTGGTGAACGGCGTCATGTAAATCAAGTCGCCGTTCGTACGATCGACGACGTACAGGTTGCCATTGCGGCCGAACTGGTAGATGATCTTGCGCATCTTGCCCTTGATCGGTACGTCCGCTTGCACCCAGGTGGCCGTGGCGTCGTAATCCCACGGATCGTTCGGGGTCTCTTGGAACCAGAACTTGAGTTTTCCGGTGTCCGGATCGAGCGCGACGAATGAATCGGAGAATAAGTTTTGTCCCGGGTGCTGAACCCACAGCCACGGTGACGGATTACCGGTTCCCCAGAACAGCGTATTGGTCTCGGGATCATAGCTACCCGTCATCCACGGATCGGCGCCGCCGTGCTTGTAGGTGTTGTTCGGCCACGTGTTTCCGCCCGTTTGATGCGGCGAGGGGATCGTGTAAAAACGCCAGAGTTCGTGCCCGTCCTTTGCGTCGAGCGCGAAAATCACGCCGCGCGATCCGTATTCGCCGCCGCCCGCGCCAATGATGATCTTGCCGTTGACGGCGAGCGGCGCCGCCGTCATCGCGTAACCGACGCCCGGCGGCTCCTTCGTCACGTCCCACACGACTTTGCCGGTGCGCGCATCGAGGGCGATGACGTGATCGTCGAGGGTCGCCATATAGACGTTGTTGCCGTACATGGCCACGCCGCGGTTGTCCATGTCGCAGCAGACCGTTCGCAGCGTCACCTTCGGAATATCCGGCGCGTGGTCGTACTCCCACAGTTTCTTCCCGGTAACGGCATCGAGCGCGTACACGTCGTCCATCGGCGTCGTCACGATCATCGTGCGCCCGTTGACCATCGGGGGTGCCTCGAAGCCTTCCGGAATCGAGACGCTGTGCGTGAAGACGACGTGGAGCTTATCGACGTTGCCCGCGTTGATCTGGTTATACGGCGCGTGCCCTTGCGCGTTGTAGGTCCGCAAGTACATCAGCCAACCGGGGTCTTTATCGGCGTTGCGAAGCCGCGCATCGGTCACGGCCGGCCACTGCGCGCCGGTACCGCCGTTGCAACCGGCCAGGAGCGCGAGCGATGCGGCGATCGTCACGAGGCGACGCGCGATCACTTCGGCTGCTCCATTCCGAGCAGTGCGCCCGAATCCATGAGCGTCTTATTCGTCAAAGCGTTGTTCCCCGCCGGATGTCCGTGTGATTTGAGCATGAAAGCCATGATGTCGATGTACTCGTCCTGCCGCAACGCGCCGGCATCGCCGGCCGGCATATGCTGACGCATGTAGCTAAAAACGTAATAGACCGGTTGCCATTGCACGTTGCCGTCTTGGGTCAGCAGGCCCGGCCCATAATTTCCCTGGCCGCTCGCGCCGTGGCATTCCGCGCAGTGTTCGTAAAAGAGCGTTTGCCCGGCGCGTGCCTGATCGGCAGTATAGGACGGAACGGCCTTACTCGGCTTCGGCGTCACCGGCGTGCCCTTCGGCGTTTTCGGAGCGTTGTAGAGCACGGGTGGTTCGGTCGGCGACGTGATATCCGACGCGGAAACCGACGGCGCCGGCGACGGCGCGCTCATCTCGGCCGGCGGCGGGGGCGTTCCCGCGCCGAGTAACGCCAGAAAAACGGCCGCTGCGCCGGCGCATGCAAAGAATAGCGACTTCATGAAATGGCTCCGGTAGATGGTTGTGCGTAACGGCTTTCGCGGAACGCCCAAGCACCGAACGTTCCGATAAAGGCCGTGAAAAGAATCAAACCGCCGGCGACCCACATGACCGCGGCGGCGTTGCTTTGATCTGCAAGCGCCGCGGGGTTGGATGCATAGTGCGCGTAAAGCACGCGACGGCTTCCGGCGATCGCGAACGCAATGAGTGCGCCCTGCGGCAACGCAACCAGCAGATAGAGCAGACGCGCCGGATACGGGATCGGACGCAAAGGCGGCGGTGCGAGGACCGGCGCCCAGAAGAGCAGGCCCGCGAAGAGATACAACGCATGCTCGCCGATATGCACCCACTCGCGCTCGAGCGAAAGTTCGTAGAGCGGTGAGAAGTGCGTGATCCAGAGCGTCGCGACGAAGACCGCTAACGCGACGGCGGGATGAGCAACAGCTTCGAAACGACGCGAAAAACGCACGACCGCGGCTTGCACCGGCGCGGACGCGAAGCGCGACAGTACGCGATACGGATGCGCGAGCAAGAGAAAGAACGGTACGGCGAAGATCAACAGCATGTGCTGGACCATGTGCCACGCAAACGAGCGATCCGCGAGATGATCGAGCGCCGGACTAAGGGCGACGGCAGCGAAGGCCGCGGCGGCAAACGCGCACAGACCGAAGCGAAGCATTACGCAATCGTCTCCTCGTCGTAGCCGCCGGCGGCGTTGCGGCGCAGTCGAACGCGAGGCGCTTCGTGAACGCCTCGGCGCGCGCGTAGCTCGACGCAGAACGCGTAGGTGATGAAGAACGCGGCGATCGGCGCAACAAGGCAGAAAATCTGGTAAAAGCGCGTGATCGTGGTAATCGGCTCGTGGACGTACCGTGCTTGCACGTCGCCGCTTCCCGCCAGCAGCAACCCCAGACAGAAGACCATGATAGCGACGCCCATCGAGGTGCGAACCGGCACCGCGCGAGGAAGATCGAGCAGATGATGCGACCGATGGTCGTTCGTCCACGCCGCTTCGATCCACGGCCACGCCGCGATAAGGATGAATAGCAGCAGCGGGAGCAAGACCGCCATCCAAAACGGCGATGGAATCATGTGCCCGAAGAAATGAAACGCGACGGGCGGTCCCAAGCGCAGCGCGCCGTCAAGCCAGCCGACGTACCAGTCGGGCTGCGCCGGACTCATTACTTCCCACGGCTTATACGGCCCCCAATCCCACACCGGATTGATCTGGACGATTGCGCCCAACGCGAAACAAATCGCGACGACGGCCGCCAGCAGTCCCATCGACTTGGCCGCATATCGGGGAACGAGCGGCGAGCCGACGACGTTGGTTTCCGTGCGTCCCGGTCCAGGGAACTGCGTATGCTTCTGTCGCCACAGGATCGCCAAATGCATCGCCATGAGCGTCGCGAGTGCAGCCGGAATGATGTAGACGTGCGTCACGAAGAGCCGCGGAATCATCACCTCGGTGTCCGGAAAGACGCCGCCGGCAAGCAGCGACGACGCCCACGCGCCGACGAAGGGGACCGAGAGCAGGATCGAGACGGCAATGCGCAGCCCGGTTCCGCTCATGAGGTCGTCGGGCATCGAGTAGCCCGCAAATCCCTCGAACATCGCGAGCATCAACATCGCAAGGCCGATGAGCCAATTGATCTCACGCGGCTTGCGGAACGCGCCGGTAAAGAAGACGCGCCCCATATGCATGATGATGCCGGCAACGAAAATCAGCGCCGCCCAGTGGTGCACCTGCCGGATCAGAAGCCCGCCGTTGACTTCAAAACTGAGCTTGAGCGCCGACGCGTATGCATGCGACATCGTCGTCCCGTCGAGCAGCGCGTACGGTCCATGATACGTCGTCTTGGCGCCGTTAGGATCGAAGAAAAACGCTAGAAACGTCCCGGTCGCGAGCAGCACGAGGAACGTGTACATGTTGATCTCGCCCAACATGAACGACCAGTGATCGGGGAACGCCTTGCGCAACGACGTAGCGACGAAGTGCGTGGCTCCCAGCCGAACGTCCACCCAGTCGAGCAAACGCGAGATCATACGTCCTCGTTCCAAAAGCCGGGACCAACCGGTTCGGGAAAGTCGCCGGTCGCGACGACGTATCCGTCGGGCGCAATTTCAATGGGGAGGCGAGGTAACGCGTGATCGGCTGGGCCGGATACGACCTTACCGTCGCGCACGACGTCGAAGACTGACTGGTGGCACGGACACATCATCTGCTTGGAATCGGTTCGATAGAGCGCGACCGGGCAACCGGCGTGCGTGCAGACTTTCGAATATGCCAAATAGCCGTCGGCGCTTTGCGCCAACCCATCTTGCACGCGGATGAGCATCGTCTGTGATTGCTCGTCACCGATCGCGCCTTCGGGGAAGACCGTCGTGAAGGAATCCACGTTCAGATCCGTCGCTTTGACGAAGGTTCCGTCTTCGCGCTGCATCCGCGAGCCTTTGCGCCACTTCGTATGGAACGGGATCGTCTCGCCCAGCGCAGGGCCGAACGAGCGCACCGGCACGACCATGGCGATCCCAAAGAGTCCGAGCGCCGCATACAGCATGCGGGTCAAGACGCCGCGGCGCGTTGTGGTCATCAACGCGGCTTCGGTTTGTGCGATCTCTTCGAAATCGCGCGCACTTCCAACCGGCGCATCGGAACGGCCCTCGACTGCGACGTCGCGCTCGTCGACAACCTGTTCGTCGGGGAAGATCCAGAACGCCCAGCCGATCGCCGCCCCGCTCAGCCCTGCTGCCGCAAACGCGACCGCGAGTCCCTCGAAGAGCCGGTTGCCACCGGTGGCATAGGCGACGATGAACAACACCGCGCCCAGCATGGCCACGATCAACGAGAACGCGATCACTCGATCTTTGATCATCATTGCACCAGGTAGATGCTCGCCCAGATGCCGATCCAGACGATAAAGACAAAATGCCAATAATAGGTCATCGCTTCGGCGCCTTCCCGATGGTAGGCGCGGAGCGCATTGCTGCGCATTCCGATCAGCATCGCAAGAAGAATGCCCACGCCGACGGTGACGTGCAGCAGATGGAAGCCCGTCATCGTGTAATAGATCGACCCGTATGCATTGGTCGCAATCGTGAACGTGTTCTTGAGGTAGCCGTGGACCGACAGCACGATGAACGACACGGCCGAGACGATGGCAACGCCCGTCCAGTAACGGGCGGCGAGAATCCGCTGGCGGTCCATCGCGCGCGTTGCAAGCACCATCACGACGCTCGAAATCAAGAGTAGGACCGTCCCGACCGTCGCTTCCATCACGTCGAGATGGACGCCGGGCGGGGGCCACTGCGCTTTGCTGGTCCGCAGATCGTAGTACGACGCGAACAGCGCGGCAAAAAACATCAACTCCGAAGCGAGAAAGAGCACGGTTCCGAAGACGAGCGGATGCGCCCGCACAGGCAGGGGCCGTTGACGAAGGTTACCGTCTGCAGAAGTGGACACATTCGTACATACCCGATGCTCGCTCTGGGTAAGCACGAGACGTGTGGTGGTTGTTACATCCGCAGTCCGCGCAAGCTGCCGTAATGCAGCAGACCTGGATCGTCTCCGTCTGCGCCGCAGTCTTGGTCGCCCTATACGTCTATGGCGCGATCCTCTGGTGCATCTTCGCCTACCGCCGCGATCGTCATGAACCGCAAGAGTTCACCGGTAATCCGCCGCTGGAGATCTTCTACGCGGTGCTGCCGCTGCTCATCGTCATCGGCCTCTTTCTCGTCACGTTCCACGATGAGATGCCGGTCGATCACGTCTCAGCGCATCCCGAAAACCGGGTCGACGTGACGGCGTTCCGTTGGTCGTGGCGCTTCGGATACGACGGCGACCGCATCCGCACGATCGGGACGCCGCTTTCGCCGCCGACCCTCTATCTGCCGATCGATCGCACGACCGAGGTCGATCTGACGACGACCGACGTCAATCATTCGTTCTGGGTCCCGGCGTTTCTGTTCAAACGCGACGCCATTCCGGGAATGACGAACGTCTTCGATCTCACACCGCGCAAGCTGGGGACGTATCTCTCGCGTTGCGCTCAATTTTGCGGGCTCGATCACGCCCTCATGACCTTCCAGGTCAAGGTCGTTCCGGATGCCGCTTACGACCGCTACATTGCATCGAACGGAGTCCAGAAGCCATGATCTCTTGGTTGACCGCCACCGATCACAAGAAGATCGGCATCATGTACATCGTCACGACGCTCTTCTTCTTCGTCGTGGCCGGGCTGTTGGCGATGATGATCCGCGCGCAACTCGCCCGCCCCGACAACACCCTGCTCGCGCCGCACCTCTACAATCAGATTTTCACGCTGCACGGCACCGCGATGATTTTCTTTGTGATCGCGCCGTTCGGCTTAGGCCTGGCAAACTATCTGGTTCCCTTACAAGTCGGCGCCCCGGACATGGCATTTCCGCGTCTGAACGCTACGTCGTTCTGGCTCTTTGCACTGGGCGGCATCATCGTCTTCGCCGGGTTCGCTACCTACGGCGGCGCATCGGCGTTTGGTTGGACCAACTACGCGCCGCTATCGGAGATCAGCGAGGGCACGGGTGCCGGACAAGATTTCTGGATCATTGGATTGTTGATGGCAAGCGTCTCGACGATCCTTACCGCGATCAACCTCACCGCAACGACGTTTTTACTGCGCGCCCCCGGGATGACGATGTGGCGCGTCCCGATCTTCACCTGGGAGATGATGGCGACCGCGCTGCTGATCCTCATGGCGTTTCCGTCGCTGACCGCAGTGCTCTTCATGGTCCTCATCGACCGCCATCTCGGCGGTCACTTCTTCGACCCGGCGTACGGCGGAAATCCGATCCTCTATCAGCATTTATTCTGGTTCTTCGGACATCCGGAAGTCTACGTCATGGTTCTCCCATACTTCGGTATCGTCACGGAAGTCATCGCAACGTTCTCGCGCAAGCCGGTCTTCGGCTACGTCGGCCTCGTGATCTCCGCCTTCGCGATCGCGGGTCTGTCCATCGGGGTCTGGGCGCACCACATGTTCACCACGGGCGCCGTGAGCAATCCGTTTTTCTCCGCGGTTTCGTTCCTCATCGCGGTGCCGACGGGCGTGAAGTTCGTGAATTGGATCGGCACGATGTGGAAAGGCTCCATCGAATTTTCGACGGCGATGCTCTTTTCGATCGGCTTTCTCTTCAACTTTCTGCTCGGCGGCATCACGGGCGTTATGGTCGCGTCGCCGCCGATCGACTATCAAGTACACGACTCGTACTTCGTCGTTCACCATTTCCACTACACGCTCGGCGGAGGCAGCATGTTCGCGCTCTTCTCCGGCCTGTTCTTCTGGTTCCCGAAAATCTTCGGCGTTCGCTTGAACGAGCGGCTCGGAAAGTGGTTCTTCTGGCTGATGTTCATCGGATTCAACGTCACGTTCATTCCGATGGCCTTCATGGGCCTAGAAGGTATGGCCCGGCGCGTCTACACGTATCCCAACGTCGAACACCTCGCATTGCTCAACGGGATCGCCAGCGTCGGCGGCCTCATCATGGCGGTCGGCGTGATCTTGTTCTTCGTAAACGTGTTCGTCTCGGCGTTCGCGCATGTTCCCGTTCCAGCAAACCCGTGGGGCGGATACTCGCTGGAGTGGACGACGTCGTCGCCGCCGCCCGAACATAACTTCGAAACGATGGTTCCGATCAACAGCCGGCGCCCCGCATGGGACGCGATGCCGCAAAGGAGTCCAACGTGAAAACGTTCGTCGGTCTCTTCTTCAGTTCGACCGCCTTCGGACTTGTCATTCTGATCGCTTATTGGTTTGTTGCGCACGAAGAAACGACCGGCTCGATCTTTCTCGCCGTGATGACGATCGCGCTGGCGTTCTGCGCCATGTATGCCGTCGTCGCCGAACGAAACGCGCACATCGACGGCGACGGGCAAGAGCTGACGCCGGAGGACACGGTAGGCGAAGATATCGGCGTCTTCACGACGCACACGCCGTATCCGATCCTGCTCGCGCTCAGCGTGCTCTTCTTGCTGCTCGGCGTCGTCTACTCGCCGCTGCTCGCAACCGCCGCTGGAATCGCGGCGATTCTTTGCCTCTGGCGCCTCGGTGCCGAGAGCGCCCGCGTGTAGGGGAGCAACGGGGGGGCCACGGGTTCGCCGGAAACAAGATAACCGAGGTACGCCGCGAACGAACACGCGTGCTTCTCCTTGGAATTGAAACGTCGTGCGACGATACCGCGACGGCGCTCGTGGAAGACGGGCGACGCGTGATTGCAAGCGTCTCGACGAATCAAGATGCGTTCCACGCCAAATACGGCGGGATCGTGCCCGAGATCGCAAGCCGTCAGCACGTTGCTCTGCTCTCAGCGGCGGTAGACGACGCGATGAGCCGCGCGGGAAAGATGTTCGAAGACCTCGACGGCATCGCCGTCACCCGGGGGCCCGGACTCATCGGCAGCTTGGTCGTCGGGGTTGCTGCGGCAAAGGCGCTTGCATTTGCGGTCCGCAGACCACTGTACGCGGTCAATCATCTGCACGGACACATCTTCGCGGCATTTTTAGACCGCAATGAGCCGATTCCGTTTCCGTTCCTCGCCCTGCTCGTTTCCGGGGGGCACTCTCAGCTCGTCGAAGTCGAATCGCCGCTCGCAATGCGCATCATCGGTCGCACGCGCGACGACGCCGCCGGCGAAGCCTACGACAAAACGGCGCGGCTGCTCGGCCTTTCCTATCCCGGTGGTCCGCAGCTGGATCGGTTGGCAGCATCGGGGAATCCGAAAGCACATCGCTTTCCGCGCCATCGTCCGGATGCGGGGTCGCTCGATCTGTCGTTCAGCGGACTCAAAACGTCGGTCCGCTACTTTCTCGAGTCGGATGAAGGGCGAGCGGCAAAGCCGCAAGATGTCGCCGCATCGTTTCAAGCGGCGGTCGTGGATGTACTCATCGCGCGCGTTACCCGGGCGTTCGATGACCGCTCCTACCGGGCGCTGGTCCTCTCCGGCGGCGTTGCTGCAAATTCGGCGCTGCAGTCGGCGGTCACGTCGTGGAGCGCGCGCAGCGGCGTCCCCGCTTTCATTCCCCCTCCGAAGTATTGCACCGACAACGCTGCGATGATCGCAGCAGCCGCGTATCATCAGCGCGACTTCACGCAGGTCGATCCGCTCACGCTTTCGGCCGATCCGAATCTGCCTTTCGAAATCGCCGCGGTCTAGAGGGCGCACGTTTGTAGCGAAGAGACATTTAGGTCACGACGTGGTCCAAATGTCCCACGGGCGCCGGCCGTCGCAAAGCCGCGTGTGCCAGCGTACGCTACATCTATCATGCGTTACGCGGGCATCGTGTTCTTGGCATCCTTAGTGGCCCTTCTCGCGCTCGCCGGTTGCGGCGGCCACGGGGGATCCTCGCTTCTCCCGCCCGGATCACCGGGCGGCCGAGCGCATCTCGATACGCTCGCGACGTATTCGTCCATCGTGCTTGCCGACGGCGCGTCCGCGTATTATCACCTCGACGACACGGGAACCTCCGCACTGGACGCTACGGGAAACGGCTACAACGGAACGATCGGATCCTCGGTCGTTAAGAGCGCTGCCGGCCTAATCGCCGGGACCGACACCGCGATGAGTTTTCCCGGGATCAAGAGCGCGAGCGGACTCATCACCTATCCGCGTAACAGCAAACTGGAAGCGCAAACGAACGTCTCGCTCGAAGCGTGGATTCGCTTCACGACGACACCCGCACTCTACACCGTCGTCGT
>DASSZO010000066.1:0-5530 GCA_035702815.1 Candidatus Aquilonibacter sp.
AGGTTTGCATGATTCACCCGGAGTTTCTAAACGAGGACGGCTCGCCATACCCGAAAAACGTTCCAGCTCCGCCTGTCGTACGCGCAGACATGTACGTTTTTTGGCCCGAGTCACGCCCGATCTATCGTGAGAAGGTGCGCGTCGGTCAGACTATACGGATAGTCGAGGGAAGCCACACCGTTGCGACAGCGGTCGTGACGCGTATAAAGAATCTGCCCAATGACTAAGGCGCCCCCTTCCTCGATTTCTCCGCGACGTCTTGAAGTCGCTTAGAGTCAGGCGCCTCTAATCGCATCAGTATACATGCGATGGCGCTCGTAGAGCGAGAGCCAAAGCGATGATTTAACGCGTTCGCGAGCGTTATAGGGCCAAAGGAACTATGTCGCAAAGCTAAGTCGCGCCGCTACATGATCGGCGTTAGCTCATTGGCGCGACGACCGGCGTTGCTGAGCCGCTCCAGACGAGCTTGTAGCTCGCACCTTCGCGCACGTTCGCGACGACCGCTGGGCGAAAACAGGCTAGACACGTTCCGCCTTTGCGGCGGACGCTTGGATAGATAACGCCGAGCGAGTGCTGCCGCAGGAGCTCTTCTGCAAGCGCCTGCGATGCCACATAGCTATCGGGATCCAGATAGGTCGCGAACGCCCGTTTATTTCCGCGCAGGTCATGTAATTGCGCCGAGAAGTCGGCGAGATAATCGCGATACGAAACTTCATCTTCAAAGACACCGATCTCGGCAAGGTCGACACTATGGCGATGAACGACCTCGGCAAGCGACGTTTCGATTTCGAGCGATGCATACCACGCGCCGCGCTCCGGACTGTTGAATCGCCCACCCAGCGGATGCGGATGCGCGAACGCCGCGTTGACGATGCGGTAGTACGGCACGCCGAAAACGAGTTCGTGAATGCCGATTCCCGGAAGGCGTCCGTGTTCAGCCAGAATGCGGTCGTTCGTTGCCGCATCCAACTCGACGATCGCATTGAAGTCCTCGTCGCTGTCGGCAAGTGCGTTGAGAACGCTCGCTTCGAAGCGCGTCGGTACGAGCCGGTGCGTGTCGTTGACGCGGACGAGCGAGGTCGGCGGAAGTTTAGACGCCACCGCGACGCGCGTCGAGCAGCCGGCGCACGACCGCGAACGCCGGAATGCCGCCGTGGATCAAATACTGCAGCGGCGTTGCCCCGTTGAAGATCGGATTCCGATTCGGAAGCGTCACCCACCGGTCGGCGAGCGCATCGGAGTGAAGCAGATGCAGCGCTTTATAGATGCCGATCAGATACGAAACGCGCGAAAGCGAGTCGACGTCCAACGTCCGCGGCCGGCGCCGCAAATTGTAGTAGGTGCTACTCGGAACGCCGCCGAGGAGCTTCATCGCGTCGTCCGCCGAGATGCCCCAGGCGTCCACGAGACGGAAGAACGCGCGCAGTGCAGCCGGGCTCAGCCGCTCGCGGCTTGCGTCTTCGGCGAGGTCAGTCAGGTCGGGCGGACCGTAGCGCGTCTCGGGGTACACCAGCGCCATTGCCTGTTCTCCTTTCATGGAGATTCTACTCTCCAAATCAAGAAAAAGCAAAGGCGCGCCCGCCGGGAACCGACGGACGCGCTTCTTGGGCGAGGTCACTCCCCCGGACGTGCTAGTGCAGGATCACTTCACCGATGCAGGCGGTCGAGGTGAACCAGATGCTGTTGGTCATCGGCACCGACACCAGTTGGACCGGCGCGGGCTGCGCGCATCCGTTCGATCCCGCGATCGAATAGGTCGTTGCCGCCCCGCTCGATGGATCGATCGCGACGAGCACGTTCGGGCCGCCGGACCAGATGCGTCCGTCCGGACCGGCAACGATTCCAAGGGATGCTCCACCCCAGTTGCTTCCTGCCGGTGCGTCGTAGTCGGTCTCCACGCCCGACGTCGTCATCTTCCCGATTCCGGGCCGGCTATTTTGGTAGTTGTAATACGTGAACCAGAGGTTGCCGTCTGCTCCCGTCGTCACGCCGCCCGGAGTCTCTCCCGATTTCAACGGATACGTGACGACTTGGCCCGTCGACGTTACATTGGCAAGCACACCGCCGTAAGAACCGACGCCCGGTCCCCCGTTCAACTGCTCCGCAAACCACATGCCGTCGTTCGGCCCGTTTGTCACGCCGACGGAGAAGCCGGCCTGCGGCAGCGTGTATTCCGTCGTGACACCGCTCGTCGTGATCTTGCCTACTTTCGTGGTGCCTTCGACGAACCATAAATTGCCATCGGTTCCCGCGATGATTTGATCGACATACGTGCTTCCGCAAAGATTGGACGATGAGGAGCCGTTATAGAAGTACGAGCGCGTATACGAGCCGCTCGCCGAGAAGACGTCGGCGATTCCGCCGCAACCCTCGGTGGCCCAGAAGTTTCCATCCGCGCCGAAGGCGAGGCCAGTCGGATTCGGACGCCCATAACTCGTTTGCGTGTAGTACGGGAACTGCGTGATGACGCCGGCGCCGCTAATCGAACTTAGAACGCCCGCACCGTTGTTGAGATTGCTCGGATTCTCAACAAACCACATGTTGCCATGCGCATCCGCAGTGATGCCATATGCGTCGGCACCGCCGCCATACATTTGCCCGACCTCGAAGAGCGAGACGGACGGCGCAACGGCCGGAGTCGGCGTGGGTGTGGGCGTGGCCGTTGGCGTGGCGATCGGCGTTGCCGTCGGCGTGACCGTCGGCGTGGGGCTCGGCGTCGGCGAAGATGTCGGCGCCGCGATCGGTCCGACGTGAACGCCGATCGTGTAATGCTCGCTTGCAACCAGCGTGATCGACGTCGACGGACCCGTGTAGCTCGCCGTCAATGCCGAGCCCGTCGCGGCGATGGTGATCGGTCCTGCGACGGCAAAATTTCCGGCGTCGTCGACAACGCCGACGTACACGCCTTGCCCTTGCAGATACGCGGCCGCCTGCGAGACGCTAAAGCCGGCCGCGGTGACGTATTTGGTGAGGTCAAGCGAGAAGCCCGGCGCGCCGGTCAGCGTGACCGTTTGCGTCGGCACGAAATCGAATTGCAGCACATACGGACCGCCGGCCATCGCCATCCGTTCGAGCAGAGGCGTCCGGTGCGTGCGCGCCATCGTGGCGAGCGATCCCGTAGCAACGGTGACCGTGAGCGATGCCGATCCCGACGAAGCTTGCGGAATGGTGATCGACGGAGTGATTCCGCCGGTGACGGGAAGCGTCGCCGTGGTTGATGCGCTGGTCGAGAGCGCGACGCTCTGCGTGTTCGTGGCGGCCGCCGGTGATGGCAGCGGCGCGGTGGTGGGCGTCGCCGTAGCGCCCGGCGTGGGCGTAGCGTTCGTCGCCGGGATGCTGCTGCTACCGCCGCCGCCGCACCCGGCGAGCGCAAGCGCGATGCAGGCTGCGACCGCAGCGTATAGACCGGTCCTGTGCATTGGAAGTCTCCCTTAGAGATGAGGCATGCTACCGATCGTAAGGGGCTATCGTCCGACCACCGTCCGAAACGCGGTCCCCAGCCGCACAGGAGGCTGGAGACCGCGCGCCTTGAGTGTAGGGAGCGAGCGTCCGAGCAGCGTCCGATCAAAAACAAGTGACGGCGCAGCCCGTAGCCGAAAGGCAGCGGGTCATGCAAACACAAGGCGACGGATTTGGCTCACTGGGGATCGACGAGGCACTCGTCAGCGCGATCAGCGCGCTTGGCTATGAGGAGCCGACCGCGATCCAACGGGAAGCGATTCCGGCGCTCCTGTCCGGACGGGACGTTCTCGGCCAAGCAGCAACCGGTACCGGAAAGACCGCGGCGTTTGCTCTTCCGCTTCTGCAGCGCATCGGACGGCGCGACGGCGATCGGCCGATCCGCGGCCTCATTTTGGTGCCGACCCGCGAACTCGCAATGCAAGTTGCCGAAGCCGTCCACAAGTACGGCAAGCACTTCGAAACGCGGGTGCTTCCGATTTTCGGTGGCCAATCGATCGGATTGCAGTTGCGCGGGCTTCGTCGCGGCGCGGACGTCGTCGTTGCGACGCCCGGCCGCGCGCTCGACGTGATCAATCGCGGCGCACTCGATCTCTCGGGCGTTGAGTTTCTGGTCCTCGATGAAGCCGACGAAATGCTCGATATGGGATTCGCCGACGAGCTCGACGCGATTCTCGAAGCGCTTCCCGAACAGCGGCAAACGGCGCTCTTCTCGGCAACGATGGCGCCCCGCATCCGCGCGATTACCAAGAAGCATCTTCACGACCCGGTGCACGTTACGATCGCCGCTGAAAAGATCGCGCCGGGAAAGGCGCCGCGCATTCGCGAGGCCGCGTACGTCGTCGCCCGTCCGCAGAAGATCGCTGCGCTCGCTCGCATCTTAGATATCGAAGACCCCTCGTCCGTCATCATCTTCTGTCGCACGCGCACCGAAGTTGATGAACTGACCGAAACGCTGGGCGCCCGCGGATATGAAGCGCAAGCGCTTCACGGCGGACTTTCGCAAGAGCAGCGCGATCGCGTATTGCGGCGCTTCCGCGACAACAAGACCCAGATTCTCGTCGCTACCGACGTCGCCGCGCGCGGGCTCGACATCGAACACGTGTCGCACGTCGTCAACTATGACGTTCCGTCTTCGCCCGACGTCTACGTGCATCGCATCGGCCGCACCGGACGCGCGGGGCGCGAGGGTGTCGCGATTACCTTTGCCGAGGTGCGCGAACAGCGCCTCTTGCGCAACATCGAACAGCACACGAAACGCAAGATCGCGATCGAATCCGTACCGACCGTTCATGACCTGCGCGCAAAGCGGCTCGAGATCGTGCGGTCGTCGCTTGAGGCAGCGCTCAGCGAAGGCGGACTCGAGCGCTATCGCGGCATCGTCGATTCGCTTGCATCCGAATACGACATCTACGATGTCGCTGCAGCTGCGGCCAAACTCGCCGATCAGGCGCGCGATGGCGCGGTCGAAGACGAGATCGAGATTCCGGCAGTCCAGCTGCCCGCGGAAACGCGCAAGACCAAACGCGAGCGTTCGCTTTCCGGCGACGTCACGCGCATGTACGTCGGGCTCGGACGGCGCGACGGCATCCGTCCCGCCGATCTCGTTGGGGCGATCGCGAACGAAGCCGCGATCAGTTCACGCGACATCGGCGCCATCGATATCGCCGACCGGTTTTCGCTTATCGAAGTCCCCACTTCCCAAGTCGAACGCATCGTAAAAGCGCTGCGCCATACCGTCGTTCGCGGCAAGAAGCTCGGCGCCCGTCGCGATCGGAAGTAGCCGCTAGGGCGCGCTAAGCACGCCCTAGCACGAACAACAACCCGGCGATAACGAGGACAACTTCGATCAGCGTTTCGAACGCGCGCTCGGGAAGGCGGTGCACGATTCGCTTGCCGAGATACGATCCCGCGATCATCGCCGGCGACAAAGCGATGCCGGCGAGCGCCGACTGCGGCGTTATTAATGCCAACTCGCCGTACGCGATCGTCTTGGTGAGGTGCATGCAGAGCGCGCCGAGCGCCTCCGTTGCAACGTAGGCGACTTTCACGAGCCCGTACGACAGAAACC
>DASSZO010000171.1:0-18049 GCA_035702815.1 Candidatus Aquilonibacter sp.
TGCCCCATGCGTTCGAGGTCGCGTCTATACTCAACGGCGGTACGTTGAACGATTTCTCCTGAGACTTGTTTCGAGGCGATGTACTCCTCGATTTTCGGGTCACGTGCCTTGGCCATCGCTTACTGCCCGTTCCTGGTGTCACGGCGCCCGGCCAGGTCCTGGTGACTGGAAGCGTGTGCTGCGTTCGTGCCTGCGGCAAAGCAGAATAGAAGCGCCGTGAAAACGGCTAGGAAACGAGTTCGCATACAACCCTCCGTAGCGAAGCCTGAGTAACGGAGAGTTCTCAGACGGCTACGCGGGCACCCCGCTCGCTTGATAGTCCGAAAGGCATTGCTTAGTTGGAGCGCACCAACCACCGGGCTTCGTCCGACCAGTCGAACGGAGCGACTAGGGTCACTTCCTGCCGCTCCTCACGCGACACCGTCGCTTCGGTGGACACCGCAATCTCGAAGACTTCCATTTCCGGGATAGTGCCCGAAGCGAGGGCGTGTGGGACACTCGGGAAAGTCTTGGAACGACCCGCCCGAGCGTCAGACCGGGTTGACCCCCATAGCATTTCCGCTACTGCGAACTCCACGGCAATCGGGGCGCGGCTCGTCCCACTCGAACAGTCTAGCACCCGCGTTACCAAGTCGGTGATTTGGTAGCGGTTTGGTAACGGAATACGTCCCGACTAGTACCGGGGCGTACCGATAGGTCTACTTTTCGTGCTTAACCGGAGCCTACGAGGTTGCGTCGGGATGCAGTCAGGTGATTTCAAGACCGCTGCATTAAACCACTCTGCCACCTCTCCGCGGAGCCACAGCATTTGTTGGATACCCGCGGAAGCCCTACAAGCCGAGGTTAGACGCTACGCACCCGGCAACAGTTTGAATGACGCGAAGACGTCGTCAATCACGGTCGCGTACGAGGCGTACTCGCCTTTGCGCTCGTCGAATCCCATCGCTTCGATAACGTAGCGTTTGCCATTCGCGAAGAACACGGCCAGATGAACGCGCCCGATCTGGGTCCCCGCGCCGTAGTCGAACTGAAATCCCTTCAGGCCGTTTACCTCGACGTCGCTGACATTCTCGGCCTTGAGATTCATGCCCATCTCATCGAGGATGCTTTGATAGGCAGCTAAAAAGGCGTCGCGTGTCATCGGAGCCGAGGGCACCACGGCGACGAGAATTTCGCCGTCCATCTTGGGGCCGAACGCGAACGAGTTGTAGGCGCCCGTGTAATCGGGGTTAAGCAAATCGACCTTGGCAACACCTTTGTCTATCCACGATGACGGATAGGTTACCGAGACGTGGTACTTAGGCGAAACATACGTTTTCATCGCGGGCGATGCGCCGAGCAACATGACGCCGAGCATGGCAACGAGCGAAAGCGAACGAAATACAGACATCGCCGGTCCTCCTTACACGATCATGAAGTTGGCCATCATTCCGGTGTCTTCGTGCGGCAGGACGTGACAGTGATGCACGGTTTTGCCCACGAAGTCCAAGAAGCGGACGCGGAAGGTGATCGACCCCGGCGTTCCGCCGGTCTGCGCGGGAACGATAAAGGTGTCCCACACTTCGGGCGTGCCGGTACTCACGCCGTTGATATGCGTGAGCTGGAATGAATTGACGTGCATGTGGAACGGGTGTGATTCGGGCGTACGGTTGAGAATCGTCCACTCCTCACACGTACCGAGCTGCACTTGCTGCGTGATCTTCATCTCGTCGTACAGTGAGCCGTCGATGTAAAAGCCGAAACCCGTGAGCAGCGTATTGTCGGGGCCTTCCGTGTACGTGATCGTTCGGCGGTTGACGATGTCGGCGTCCGTGATGATCGGGTATTCGCGGGTCGGCGTCGGCAAGCTGCTCGGAATCCCCATCGTGACCGACGATCCGCTGACGACGACGTTGGCAAGGTCGAACTTTGGAAACGGCATGAACGACACGTCGCTCGTCGCCGCCGCGGAGATCGTATAGGTTCCCGGCTGCTGCGGCGCGCGAATCAACAGCTCGATGCGATTGCCGGGCGACGTCAACCGCACGTTCACCGATTGGGCGTTGGCATTGCTGACCGTTCCAGCATAATCGAACGTGCTATGGATCGGCGCAAGCAGATTTACGCCGTCGAATCCGATCTGATAAACTTCCAGTCCCGGAAAGACGAGCGGTAGAAACAGACTGTTCGTTCCGTTGAGAATGCGCAAACGGATCACTTCGCCGGGCTGCATCGCGATCTGCGGCAGCGACAGCGCCTGATAGACGCCGTTGGGATTGACCGAATAGTCGGCCCAGTTCACGCCGGTTCCGTTGACCGTCAGCATCGTGTAGTTCGTGCCGAGATTGTAGCCGCCGTTGGCCGGCGTTTGATACGCGATCGGCTCGTATTCGTAGAGCGTCGGATCGGTCGTGCTCTTGTTCACGTTGAGCGTTTGAATCACGAAGAAGACTTCGCGCGCGGCCGCGATCTCCGGAACGGCATCGATTGGCCCTCGCACCACGATGAGCCCCGCCATGCCGCCGCTGACCTGAACGTCCGTCGAACCATGGTGGTGCGGATGGTACCAGTGCAACCCGCTTGGATGATCGCTCGGAATCGGAAACGCGTAGTCGAACGTCGCGCCCGGCTCGATGTTGAGCATCATGGCGCCCGGGTTTGAGGTTCCGATCGGATCGAAGAGATGCGGAATCGTTTGGATGCCGTGCACGTGCAGATTCGTCGTATTGAACGCGTGCGGATTGTTCATCGGATCGATGACCGCCGACATCTTCGTGCGCGCCGGATGCTTCGTCGACATCGCCTCCATCATCGTGGCGGGCGCGGGAATGCTCACGCGCTCCATTGCGAGCGGCGTCGGCACCGGCGGATTCGGCGGAAGCTGGTTGACGATTCGGACATGCAGCGTCGATCCGGGCCTCGTTTCAAGGATCGGACCGGCGGTCGAGCCGTTATAGGTTCGCGTGCGTAAGCGAAATCCGCCGATCGTGGTCGTCGCGTATTGCGGCGTGAGGACGTATGACGGTAACTGCGGTCCGATGAACGGGCCGGCGGCGCCGTGCGAGCAGCCTTCGACTGCCAACACGCCGCCGCCCAGCGCAGCTACGGATCCGAGAACGAAATGGCGTCGATTCACTTGGCGTCCGGATCGGGGATACCGTTCGGGCAAATTGCCTTTTGCGCGGCGTAGCTCACATAGTACGCGTGAACGTCGTAGTGCGGCACTTCCATGCCCTCGTGGCCCTTCGGATGCCATTCGATCGAAACGTGATCGATCGAATGTCCGGGCAGCGCGCGCAGATTGGGGTAATTGAACCCGCTGCTAAGCGTCTTGAGCGGAATCATGATCTCGGTGAAGACGACTTTGCCGGCGGCCGTTCCGTAGATCGGCGCACTAAAATCCTTGGGGTTGGCCCAATGATCGCCCATCCCGACGATGCACGGGCTCACAAGCATATAGCCGGCGGGAATTCCAGCGGGCTTCGTCTTGGGCTGCGGCGGCAATTGCATCTGCATCGGGGGCGGCTGCGCGGCCGTCGCGGCGATCGGCAGCGCGGCACACGACAGCGCAATAAGTAAAGAGCCGACGTGTCTAAGCATCAAAACACTCCTCTCCAAGCAAGCGGACCCGCGCTCAAAGCTTCCCGCTGCTCGACTTGGTTCCGCTTTTGTTGCGTCAAGCGAGCGGTCCGGTTTTCCAAGCAGGATTGTAAAGCGGGCTTTACAATCAGGTCCGCCCTACTGCTGCTACGAGGGGTGTAAGGCTTACTTTATGAGAGTCCATTCGCGCGCGACGCTTTCCGCGTTCGCGATTCTTGCGCTTGCCGCGTGCGGCGGCGGTTCGAACGGCACCGTGCCGTCCGCCGCGACGCAGCCGCAAACCATGCAAAACACGCCGGCCGACGCCGGAATGTACGCCGCCTTTCCAAGTGCGGCGCCGGCGGGCGTGCGCATCTACGTCCATCTTCCGCTGCGCAACAGCGACGCGCTCGATGCGCTCATCGCCGCGCAAAGCGACAAAAACTCGCCGCAATACCATCAGTTTCTGACGCCGGCGCAGTTCCGCGCGCAATTCGGTCCGACCGCCGGCGATTTGCGTAGCGCCGCATCGTCCCTGGCGTCGCAGGGGTTCAAGACGACGATCACGTCGCAAGGAATCGTCGCGGACGCGCCGCAGTCGGTGGTCGAGCGCACGTTCAACGTGCATCTTTCGCGGCGCACCGTGATGTCGGCCGTACGCGGCGCGGCACCCGCGGTGCTCATGCAAGCCGATCGTGCGCCGCAATTGCCGCAAGCGCTACAGAACGTGCACGCGCAGGTTGCGGCATTTGCACCACTCCCGGCGATGCGCCCGCAATCGATGCGCGTCTCCGCTTCTCCGATCGCCGATAATCGATACGGCGCGGACGGACCGTATTGGATGACCGATCTCAAGCAGGCTTACCAATATCCGTCCTACACGACGGCGAACGGCCGCGGACGCACGATCGCGATCCTGGCCGCGAGCGATTTTCTTGATAGCGACGTCGCGCTCTACTTCGGTCACGAACACTTGACGCCGCCGATGGTGAGTCGCCGTCCGGTTGACGGCGGAAGCCCCGCGTTCAATATCAACAGCGGGCTCTCCGACGAAGTCTCGCTCGACGTTCAGCAGGCCGGCGGCTCCGCGCCCGGCGCTCACATCGTCGTCTACGAGGCGCCCGATGCGTCGATCGTGCCGTCGTTCCTCGACATGTACACGGCCATCGTCGACGATAACGTCGCCGACGTTTCGAGCGCATCGTTCGGACTGTGCGAGCTCTATTTCACCGCCGCCTACAACAACGGGCAAGACTTCACGTCGCTCTTCCAGACGTTCCACGACGTCTTCCGTCAAGGCAATGCGCAGGGAATTACGTTTGTGAACTCGTCGGGCGATAACGGTGCGCTGGGCTGCACCGACGTGAGCGGCGCAACGGCGACCTACGGCGTGGAATGGCCGGCCAACGATCCCGACAACACCGCCGTCGGCGGCACGAACCTCGTCACGACCTACGTTCCGGGATCGCGTCACTCGGCCTACGTTTCGCAAAATGCGTACGCGGATCGCTTCGCGGCGAATTCCGGCGAACCGGCCGGCGCGCTGTGGGGATCGGGCGGCGGTAAGAGCACCTATTGGAAGAAACCGTTCTTCCAACGCCTCGTGCCGACGGGTTCCGATATGCGGACCGTGCCCGACGTCGCAATGCATATGGGCGGCTGCCCCTACGGCGCCGTCACGCCCTGCGGAAAAGACCGCAGCGCCGATGTCACCGCGCTTGGCGGCGCACTCTACTTGCTGATCGGAACGAGCGCCTCGGCGCCGGAATTCGCGGGTCTGCAAGCGATTCAAGATGAGGTGCTCGGCGGCCGTGCCGGTAACGCCAACTACCTCATCTACGCGCTCGATGCAATCGGCGGAGACTCGATCTTCCGCGACGACATCCCCGGCGATAACGGATACAAGACGAAGGATCGATACAACTACGTTCTCGGCGTCGGCACACCGCGCGGTGCTGCCTACGCGCTCGATCCGTTCGGCCCGGATGCGGGCGATCCACTTACGGCAAGCAATCCGTAAAGCGCCTTCCCGCAAACACCATGCGCCCGGGCTCGTTTGAGCCCGGGCGCTTGGTTATAACCGGATGATAGTGTCGGAGGCCAGCGCGCGGCTTGCGCCGATCGCATGGACCACGTTCGCCGCAAACGCGAGCGTAAACACGAGTCCCGCGACTCCCGCAACGGCAAACGCGGTCGATAAGCCGGAAAGGATGCCGAACGCAAG
Organism: Candidatus Aquilonibacter sp.; assembly: GCA_035702815.1. Classification (GTDB taxonomy): domain Bacteria; phylum Vulcanimicrobiota; class Vulcanimicrobiia; order Vulcanimicrobiales; family Vulcanimicrobiaceae; genus JAMXLG01. Next base: position 5,783 of record DASSZO010000171.1, read on the forward strand.
GGCGACGACTGCCGCTTGCGCCGCGCACGCACCGATCCAGCCAAGGCGCATGTCGAGCAATTCCCAGGGGCGTGCTTCGTTGTCGTCACCGGCAATCGTCGTTGCGATCACGCGAATACCGAGGTGATGGAGATGCGCGTTGATCATTTGCCCAAGCCAACCGGCAAGCGCCACGGCGATTGCGACATCGTAGCGCCCAAAGAGTGCGGCAACAATGGCAACGAGCAGCCACGTCAACGATGCGGCGACGAAGACGTGCGCCGGGCGGTGCGGCGTGGTCGCGCGGGCGACCCGATCGAATCCATCGACCGCGTAGCAAAGCCCGCTGGCGAGCCCCGCCACGAACGACGCCGTCACCAGCCACGACGCGTCCATCGCAAATCCGATGGCCGCTCCGATCGCACACAAGGTCATGCCGGCATTCGAGACGATGTGCAGCACCTTCCATCGCGAGACGGAACGCAAGATCGGCCGGAACGTGCGCGTCGAAACGCCCATCGTCAGCAACGTGAGCCATCCGATGATCGCAACGGATGCGTGCACGGGTGCGAGACGCAAACCCGCTCCGTTCCCGGTCCGTAGCGCTTGCGCCGCAATGGCGCCAAGGATGGCGGCGATTGCGAGCGCCGCCATAACGATGCCGAGCGCGCGCGCGATCGCGGCATCGGTCGGGTCGGCGGTTCGCTGACGAAGCGTCACGAGCGCGACGATCGCGTAGACGACGGCTAGCGACGCGCACAACGTACCGAACCAGGCGATGCCGCCCACATTCATGAGAACGAACGACGCGACGAATCCAAGTGCCGCGAACGGCAAGAGCACGGCGCACCACCGCGCGATCGCTTCGCCGCGCCACCGAAGGTCGGTGAAACCCGGCACGACGTGAACGAGCACGGCGAGCGCGATCGTCGTGAACGATCCGAGGGCGACCGTGTGGATCCACGCCAGCTCGAGCCCCATTGACGGCGCTGCCGCATACGCGAGCACGAGCACCCACGAAAGCACGCCCATAACGGCGCCCGCGGCGAGCGGAACCGGCGGTATCCAGCTGCCGCGAATCATCGCACACCTGCAGCCGGGCGCGAGGGCGGCCGCACGCGCGACCACGCCAGCGCGACAAAGATCAGCACCGCGGCAAACTGCATGACGGCTGAGACGAAAAGCGCGGTCCGAGCGAGCGTGAACGACGCGACGAGCGGTTCTGAGATAAGGCGCATCACCAATCCGATGTTAAGCAGTGCGTAGATCGTCCACGGCATCCATAGGTCGTATCGGCCCTGAGTTTTTGGAAAGCGCGCACGATCGAGCGGCAAAAACCAGAGCGCAAAGCCGATGACCGTATTGACCAGCCAGCCGACGAACGCAAGGTGCGCATGTTCGATCGGGAAAAGGGCGGACGCATCTTTGCCGAGCGACTCGAAGATCGCCATGAGGCTTCCCCAGCCCATCGCCACGATCAGTGCAACGATGCCCGTCTTCACGAAGACCCTACTTTCGAGCGGCAAGATCGGCCACCGTCAGGTCATTCATCATCGTGCGAAACAACGGCCGCACGCGCTTCCACGCGTCGTGCAGCGGGCACGAATTGGTCTCCGAGCACGTCTCGGAGAAAAAGATACAACGCGAAAACAGATCCTCGCCCTCCATCGACTCGAGCACGCGCCGCATGCTCAGGCGCGCGGGCGAAACGGCCAAGCTGTATCCACGAGGATTCCCACGATGGCCGCGTACCAGACCCGCCTTCGCTAGCCGCTGTAAGATCTTCGACATAAACGGACGGGGCACGTCGATCTCGTCGGCAAGCATCGATGCCTCGACAATCGTCGCAGGCTTTTGCGAACCCAAGTATGTCAGCGCTTCGATCGCGTGTTCGGTTTCTTTGGTCAGTCGCACGTTCCCAACATCTTCCTCGCTTCTGGTTTTTTCTACCAATATACTGAATCACTCCGTTGAGAAGAACGGAAGAACGTAGCCTCTGAAAGGATCTCTCGTGCTCAAATATGCTCTGCTGCTCGCTGCGGCACTGATGCTCATCCCGGCCGGCGGAGCCCGCGCTGCAGAACCGCAAATCAAAGTGACCGCAAAGAATTTTGCGTTCGAGCCGGCCACGATCACGCTCCACCTGCATCAAAAGACCAAGTTGATCTTCAGCGCTTCGGAAGGCATGCACGGAATCACGATTCCCGATCTCGGCGTCAACGACGTCGTCAATATCGGAACGTCGCCGAGCGAAATCGAAGTCACGCCGGACAAACTCGGAACCTTCACCGCTCATTGCGCGGTTTTTTGCGGCGCCGGTCATGCGAACATGGTGCTGACGATCAAGGTCGTAAAATAGATGAAACGGTTTCGCATCGCGCTCGCATGCGCGCTGCTCGTCGCGCCGGCCGTGTCATTCACGCCGGCGCACGCCGACGAGCTCGCGCCGATCGTCGGCGAAGTAACCAAAGGCACCGTCGACGTCCCGAATACGGACCCGGCGACGCTCGATCAATTGCCGGCGCTGCCGACCGGTCACACGGTCTACGTCAAACTCGCGCTCATCGATAAGGTCGTCGAGATCGCACCGGGCATGAAATATCGTGCGTGGACCTTCAACGGCGTCGTGCCGGGCCCGGTCATTCACGCTCGCGTCGGCGACACCGTCGACGTCACGCTCACGAACAAAGCCGCCATGGGTCATTCGATCGATTTTCACGCGGCGCTCGCACCGCCGAACATCGCCTATCAGACGATTGCGCCAGGACAAACGTTGCACTTCTCGTGGGTGGCCACGTCGCCCGGCGCATTCTTGTACCACTGCGGCACGCCGCCGGTACTCGCGCATATCAGCAACGGGATGTACGGTGCGATCATCATCGATCCCAAAGACGGATGGGGCGACAACGCCCAAGAGTACGTCTTCGTGCAAAGTGAGTTCTATCCGCAGCCGGTCAAAGGAACTAACGAGTACGAAGGCAGTTTGTCGAAGATGATCAGCGGCATCGCGCAAGTCGTCGATTTCAACGGCTCGGCGTTCCAATACATGAGCAAGCCCCTTCCGATTACCGTGCACAAACCCGTGAGGCTCTTTGTCGTCGATGCCGGACCGTCGCACTTTTCGGCCTTTCACGTCGTCGGCACGCTCTTCACCAAGGCCTACGTCGACGGAAATCCGGCGAACCTCTTAACCGGCATTCAAACCGCCGCAATTCCGCCTGGGGGCGGCTCGGTCGTCGAATTCACGGTGCATCAAGCCGGCAAGTATCCGTTCGTCACGCACGCGTTCGGTGACGCGGATGCCGGCGCCATGGGTGTCTTCGACGCCAGGCCGTAGGCTATCCGGCGAGAATGCGCGCGACCGCGCTTGAAATCACGCGCGCATCGATCGAGTCGGCGCGGCTGGTCAAGATCACCGCGACCGCCGCGCCGACCACGACTCCGCCGCATCGCGCGTGCACCATCCGCTCCAGCATCTTATAGATGATATTTCCCGATTCCAAATCGGGCGCGATCAAGACGTCGGCAACGCCGGCCGCCGGCGAATCAATCCCCTTGACGCTCGCCGCCTCAACGCTTATGGCGTCGTCGAGCGCAAGCGGACCGTCCACGATTCCACCGGTAATCTGTCCGCGCGCACACATCTCGGTCAACGCGGCGGCATCGATCGTCGACGGCATGCGCGAAGCGACCGTCTCAACGGCGGAAAGCACGGCTACGCGCGGCTCCATGATACCGAGCGCGTGCGCTACGTCGATTGCATTCTGGACGATCTCGCGTTTTGCATCGAGATCCGGCGCGATGTTCACCGCGGCGTCGCTAATGAGCAGCGGCGTCGCGCGCTTCGCAAGCTCCGCCACCACGACGTGACTAAGCCGCTTCCCCACGTGCAGCCTCGGCTCGGCCACGATCGCATGCAGCAGCGCATCGGAGTGAATCGTCCCCTTGACGATCGCTTTGACGTCGCCGTCGGCTGCGCGCCGGGCCGCAGTCTCGGGCGTCGCATCGAAAACCGGCTGTAAGATGCCCAGGCGCTCCGCCTCGCGCGCGCCCGCGAGCGAGAACTCGTCATCGGCGTGAACGACGGACGCACGAATCGGTCCGAGCGAACGAGCTTTGGCGATCAGCTCGTCGATCATCATTTTAACGCTGCATGAACTTCATGAATGCCGCGCGCGCTTCGTCCGATTGGAGCGCCGCCGCAAAGAGCCGCGCTTCCTCGTCCATGACCTCGGCGACCATCTTCGCGGCCGGCGCCTTGAGCAGACGTTTGGTTGTGCGAACGGCATTGGCCGGCAGTTCTGCGAGTTCACCACACATGATCGCAACCGCGCCGTCGACGTCCGCGTCTTCCGTTACGCGCGAGACCATGCCCATCTCCAGCGCCTGCTGAGCGCCGAACTGCTCGCCGCTGAGCAAATACCATGACGCCCGCATGCGCCCCGCGATGAGCGGAAAGAGTAAGCTTGAGCCCGCCTCGGGGAGGAGGCCGAGTTTTGTGAACGGCATCGAGAACCGGGCGGACGTTCCGGCGACGACGGCATCGCAATGCATCAGCAATGTCGTGCCGATGCCGACGGCAGCGCCTTTGACGCCCGCGATGACCGGCTTGGAAAAATCTCGAATCGTGAGCAAGAATTGCAGCGCCGGATGATTTTCGTTGAACGCGCCGCCCATCAGGAAATCGCCGATATCGTTTCCGGCGGTAAAGACGTCGCTGCCGAAGATACCGACCGCCCGAACGTCGTCGGATGCGTCGGCATCACGCAACGCCTCGGTCAAGCTGCGATACATCGCACCGGTGATTGCGTTCTTTTTCTCGGGCCGATTGAATCGCAGCGATGCAACCGCGCCGTCTTTGGTGTAAACGATTTCTTCGCTCATGCTACCACGGTAAGGGGAGAAGGGCGGTTTTGCTTCGCGCGAGGACCGCATCAGGTACAAAGAAGTCCGGCACGAGCGGTGCGCCCGGATTATTGGAGTACTGCTCGAAGTCCGTCACGCCCGCTTCTTGAAGCACCTCTTCGTCGATGAAGAAGTTCCCGGTACACTCGGCAGCGGGGCGCTCGAGAATCGCGGCGACTGCATCAGCCATAATCTCGGGTTTGCGCGAGGCTGCGGCCATCGCGTCCCCGCCCAACACGTTTCGTACCGCGGCGGTATCGATCGCGGTGAGCGGCCAGAGCGAGTTCACGCCGATTCGCATCGATCGGAACTCCTCGGCCATGCCCATCGTGCACATCGACATACCGAACTTCGCAATCGTGTACGCGGTGTGGCGCGCAAACCACCGCGGCTTTATGTCGAGCGGCGGCGCCAGGTTCACGATGTGGCCATTGGAAGACTTTGCGAGATGCGGCGCCGTGATCTTCGAGCAGAGAAATGTTCCCCGCGCGTTGATTTGATTCATCAGATCGTAGCGCTTCATGTCCGTATCGAGCGTGGGGGTCAACGAGATCGCGCTCGCGTTGTTGATGCAGGCGTCGATGCCCCCAAAACGTTCGACGGTTTTTGCTACCGCTTCTTCCACTTGTTCTTCGAAGCGGATATCGCACGCGATCGCGAGCGCCTTGCCGCCGGCCGCTTCAACTTCTTGTGCGGCGGTGTAAATCGTACCCGGAAGCTTTGGATGCGGCTCCGTCGTCTTCGCAACGATCGTCACGTTCGCGCCTTCGCGCGCGGCTCGAAGCGCGATGGCGAGCCCGATGCCGCGGCTCGCTCCGGTAATGAAGAGCGTCTTTCCCTGCAGCGACATCTATTTCGCGTCTTTGTGCGAGATGAGAATCTGGGTCTGACCGTCTTTCGCGGTGATCATCACGCTCGTCTCGCCCTTTTTCGGGTCAATGACGCTGAAGCTCGCAACCGACTCGCCGCCGTTGCTCATCTTCATCTTCTCCGAACCCTGCGGCATGTGCGCCTTGTAGTACTCGTAGACCTTATCGAAGTCGTCCTTCGTCGAGAAGGTCGCCATCGAGCCGCTCTCCTGAGCGCTTTGCATCGAGTAACTGCCTTCGCTCTTCTCCGCACCCGGGTAGAGCGGTGCGCCCAGTTTCGACGCATCGATCTCTCCGCCGACGGTCACTTTGGCGTCTTTCGATTCAACGGTCACGGTCTTGTTGTCGTTGCTGGTCGTGACGGTTGCCGGACCATGGTCGGTCTCGACGGTCGTCTTGTGCGAACAGCCAACGGCGGCGACGAGCATCAGAGCGGCGAGAGCAGCGTAAACGCGCACGAAAACCTCCTTCGGCACGGCAGAGGAACCAAGCTCGTGGTTTGTACGGCCGCGCAAGAGAAACCCTCCCGGAAGTGGTAGACCGTCGCGTGCAAGAGCACTTCGTCGCCCGAACGCCATTTGGACCGCTGTACGTCGCCGCTGAAAACGGGGCGATCGTCGCAAGTGATTTTCGCGCTCGCGCCCGTGTGAGTGCGGCGCCGCGCGACGGGGTTCTTGGCGAGGCGCGTCGGCAGATCGAGGCCTATTGCGCGAAGCGCCTGCGCCGTTTCGATCTTCCATTGCATCTGACCGGCACGCCGTTTCAGATTGCCGTGTGGCAGTTGGTCGCGCAATTGGAAACCGGCGAATTGATTTCGTACGGCGACGTCGCCCGCGCGATCGGCGCGCCGCTCGCGCATCGCGGGGTCGCGGCGGCCATGGGCAAGACACCGTACGATCTGTTCATTCCCGCGCATCGAGTCGTCGGCGCCGATGGAACGATCAAAGGCGCCGGTCCGCAGTCGCGGCGCCGGCGCCTTTTGGCGTTTGAAGGGATCGTCTTACGCGGCTAACTCACCGGAAGATGTGACGCCATTCAATCATCGGGCCGATGCCGACGTTACGGTCGGCAGCCTCTCCCGTGTTGACGAATTTCGCCGCGAAATTGAGCGAACGAACGCCGAAGAGCCACTCGCTGCCGCCGTGGCGATACGCGAGCGCGAGCGATGCATCGACCTCCGACGCGCGCTCGGGTTTGGTATTGATCAGCGAGCCGTCCGTTCCAACGTACACGTCCGATCCGGTCAGCGTCGGCGCCGCGCCGACGAACGCTTCAATCGACTTCGTCGTCGTGAGTGCGCGCAAATACCGGATTCCGTAGCGAACGCCGGCCAAACGTGAGGAAACGCTTTGATCCTGCGCGGGAAGCGGCGTGCGCTGATTGTAGACGGTTTCGCCAAGCGCGACCCACCAGGTGCGATTCGCGCTCGGCGCATATTCCAGTTCGCCGTTGAAGATGCCGAGATGCGGCGTCGCTTGCCCGTAGCTCGCGGACGGCGGAACGTTGGGAATTCCGACCACGGGGATTCCCTCGACGTATCCGGCGAGGCGTCGCCCGCCGGCACGGACTTGCAGCAGTGGTCCCGCGCCGATGCCCTTCTGGGTTCCGGCGATATCCTGGTGCTGCCCGGCGATCAGCAGCAACTGCACCCCTGCGTAATTTTTGGCAGGCGACGCGGCTTCGCCGGCGCGCGCCGTACCGGCTGCGCACGCGACGGCCAGGGTCAGGGCGGCAGCGATGCGGCTAAACATGCGCGCCATCGACCAACACCACGCCCCGTTGACCCGAGCTGCGCAGTTGTTCGACGGCGCCGACGGCCGCACCGATCGGCGTATTGGGCGAAAGCGCCTCGCTCACTGTGAATCCCGTTCTCGATTTGACTTGCGCGTCGATCGGGTCACGCAACGCTTGCGGAAGCATCTTGTAGCGGCCCAGCATGCCGAGCATCGGACCCGCCTTACGGTCGAACGTTGCGGGATCGATGGCGAGCACGATGAGCGCGTGTCGTTTACCGTTGACCGTGTGTTCGAATACTTGAAAATCGACGCCCATCGCGCGCGCCCGCGCTTTGGCCTCGTCCACGCCGCTGCCGCTCGCCGCGACGCTGTAGCCCGACGGCGGATTTGCACTCACGCCTTTGAGCCACGTCGCGAGTTGCTGGAGCGACGCCGGCGTCTGCGCTACGACCTCGAGCCCCGCGTAATGCTGCGAGCCGGTGTTCTCGCTCCATCCCTTCGAAGCAAGCACCGTGCTCTCGGCGTAGAGCGGGAAGCCCGTCGCGTTGGTTGCGACCGCCGTCGGCGACGGTTGCGGCGATGCCGAACCGGACTGTGATTGAGACGATTGCGAGCAGGCGGCGAGCGAGGCCGCCAGCAACACCGCCGGGATCAAATGCTTCATAGCCGCAAGCGTTTCGAGGAGAAGGGCGGCAAGCCCCGTAAACGTCCCTCGACATACCCGGGATGAAAGCATATGGACTTTGAGGCTTTTTGGCCCCGCTATCTGCGGGCGCACCGCGACCCGAAGACGCGCGCATTTCACGTCGCGGGAACCATCGCCGGCACGGCCATCGTTCTCGGAGCGATTGCGATGCGAAAGCCATGGTTGATCGCCGCCGGTCTGGCGGCGGGCTACGGCCCCGCCTGGTTCTCGCATGCCTTCATCGAACACAACAAACCCGAAACCTTTCGAGCACCGTTCGCATCGCTGCGCGGCGATTATCTGATGGCATGGCACGTGCTGCGCGGCTCGATCGACGGTGAACTGGCACGCGCCGCGGAGACAACGAACGCATGAAATATCTTTTCCTTGCACTGAGCCTCGCACTGCTCGCGCTCACCCCGCACTCACCCGTCATTCAAGAATCGGATGCAGCGAGCCCGGTCACGGTCCAAGTCGGTGAGGACTTCTTTATCGCGCTACAGTCCAATCCGTCGACGGGATATTCGTGGACGCAGCAGACCGGGGACGGCAACGTCCTGGCGTACGAAGGCAACGTCCGTCAAAATCCGGCGGCGGCGACGCCCGGCGCACCGGGGCAGCAGCTCTTCATCTATCACGCCAATCGCAGCGGCACGAGCACGATCACCTTCTCCTACTCGCGTCCGTTCGAACCGAATGCGGCGCCGAGCCGGATGGTGACGTTTACGATTCAGGTACCGTAGGAGTGAATCAAGCCCTCTCCTACGGATCCTATCTGAAGGTCGACGAGTTGATCCGCCTTCAGCGGCCGCTCTCGGATCCCGAGCATCACGACGAACTGCTCTTCATCATCATCCATCAAGTCTACGAGTTGTGGTTCAAACAACTCTTGCACGAACTGCACGCGGTCAACGACGCGTTGGATCGCGACGAACTGCTTCGTACGGCTAAATACTTCCGGCGGATTCACACGATCCAGCGGCTGCTCGAACAGCAAGTCGACGTGCTCGAAACGATGACGCCGCAAGAGTTCAACGCCTTTCGCAACAACCTCAATCCGGCAAGCGGCTTTCAGTCGCTCCAGTTCCGCGAGGTCGAGTTCCTGTGCGGCGTCCGCCGCATGGACACGCTCAAGTACATCGAGATGAGCGACGGGCAACGCGCGCGGCTGGAAGCGATCGCGGAACAGCCGTCGCTCTACGACCACGTCAAAGGCGTGCTCGCGCGCCGCGGCTTCGAGACCGGCACGAGCGAAGCGCTCGTCGAGAGCTTCCGGCAAATCTACTCCGGGGGCGACCGCACCTACGATCTGTATCTGCTGCTCGAAGATCTCATCGAATTCGACGAACGCTTTTTGCTTTGGCGCGGACGCCACGTCCGCATGGTCGAGCGTATGATCGGCAACCGCACCGGGACGGGCGGTTCGTCGGGCGCCGAATATCTGCAGCGCACGCTCGCGCACCGCTTTTTCCCCGAACTCTGGGAAGTTCGCAGCCATCTTGGAGCAACACCGGCATGACGACGACCGCAACGCAGGCGCTGCATCGCGACCAGTTTCCGATCCTCGACACCGCAACGTACTTGGTCAGCCACTCGATGGGCGCGGCGCCGCTGGCGGCAAAGAGCGCGCTCGACGCGTACTGGAACGACTGGGCGACCGACGGACCCGAAGCGTGGGAACGCTGGCTGCCGCAGATCGGCGCAATCGCCGACGGCATCGGCGCGATCGTAGACGCGTCGCCCGGCTCCGTCTTTTTAGGTCCGAACGTTTCCGTGCTGCAAGCCGCGCTCGCGACGAGCCTAGACTTCTCGGGCGAACGGAACGAAGTCGTCTACGAGTCGCTGCAGTTTCCGTCGCTGACGTACGTCTGGCGCGAATGGGAACGGTACGGTGCAAACGTGCGCGTTGCCGAATCGGCGGACGGACGCACGGTGCCGACGGAGCGCATCATCGAAGCAATCACCGAGCGCACGCAGATCGCGGTGCTCTCGCATGCGTACTACGTTTCCGGCGCGCTCGCGGACGTCGCGACGATTCAGGCGCACTGCCGGCGCGTGGGCGCGCTGCTCTGCGTCGACGCATATCAAACCGCGGGAACCTACCCGTTTAGCGTGCGCGATTGGGATCTCGATCTCGTAACGGGCGGCTCGCACAAGTGGCTCCTCGGCGGTCCCGGTTGCGGATGGCTCTACGTCAAGCCGTCGCTGCTCGACCGGTTCCGGCCGGCGGTTACCGGTTGGATGGCGCACGCGAAACCGTTTGCATTCGAAGACGCACCGATTCGCTTCGCGCCGTCGATGTATCGCTTCGGCAACGGCACGCCGACGATTCCCGGGTACGTCGTCGCCAAGCCGGGCCACGATCTCATCCGAAGCATCGGCGTTGCCCGCATTCGCGAACACAACGCGCGGCTGACGACCAAGCTCTCAGAGATGGCGCTCGAGCGCAAACTCACCGTCAACTCGCCGCTCGATGCGTCGAAGCGCACGAACTGGGTCGGCATCGACTTTGACGGATCGGAGCGCGTCTGCGCGCAGTTGATCGAAGAACGCGTCTTCGTCGACTATCGCCCGGGCTGCGGCATCCGGGTAAGCGCGCACTTCTACACGACCGACGACGAAATCGATCGCTTCTTCGAGGTACTCGACCGCTTGCGATGAGCGACCCGGCGAAGATGGTCGTCGATCACACCCGAACAGGCGCCGCATTCCGGCGCCTTTCTGTTCCGCTCGCCGTGCAGATGCTGGGCGATCAAATCCTCGGCGTCGTCGACACCATCGCCGTCGGCTACCTCGGAACGGCCGCGCTCGCCGGCGTCACCGCCGCGACGACCGTCACGTTCACGCTCGTCATGATCGTCGGCGGACTGTGGAGCGGCCTCGGCATCATCGCCGCCCAGCGCATCGGTGCGCACGACGTCTCCGGATTCGGGCGAACCGTTCGGGCGGGATTCGTCGTACCGATGATCGTCTCGGTGCTTTTCGCCGCAATTTCGCTCATCGTTGCGCGGCCGCTGCTCGGGCTGATGCTTCCGCACCTCTCGACCGTCGACGCGAGTTCCCGCTACTTGATGCTGCGGACGGCGTCGCTCATTCCAATGAACGTCTCCGCGACGCTCGTCACCGGACTGGGCGCTGCCGGCAATCGTAAACTCGGCATTCTCATTCTTGCCGTCATCAATATCGTGCACATTCCGCTGCTGCTCGCGCTCGCGCTCGGGTGGGGAACGGGGCATCCGTTCGGGATTACGGGCGCCGGGCTCTCCACGTTAATTTCCGAAACGATCGGTGCAGTCGCGGCGATCATCTACGTTGCGCGGCGTCCGGTCTATCGCGTCTTCGAACGATTCTCGTTCGATCTTGCGCTCGCGTGGCGCTGCGCGCGCCTCGGTCTTCCCGAAAGCATTTTCGGGCTTGCCGTCGTCGGACCCGACGTCGTCATCGTCGGCATGCTCGCGCCGCTCGGAGCCGTAACGATCGGGGCGTTTCGCGCGCTCAATGTGGTCTCCGATCTCACCTTCGTGGTTCCGAGCCCGCTGCAGAGCGCAACGCAGACCGTCATCGGCCAGCGCCTCGGCGCGCGCGACCCGCACGGTGCGCGCACGTTTCTCGAGCGCGCCCTGCGCACAACGCTGCTCGTCACGACGCTCACCGGCCTCGCCGTCGCGATCGCTGCGTGGCCGCTCTCATTTCTCTTCACGATGAACGCGGCAGTTGCATCGGTTGCCGCGCTGCCGCTGGCGGTGCACATGATCACGATGCCGATCAAAGGCTGGGCCATGGTTGCGATCGCGCCCATCCGGGCGGCGGGCGACACGCGTTTCTCGATGATGGTCGGAATCGTCTGCGGTCTGCTCGTGCTACCGCTCGCGTGGATCGGCATCGAGCGAATGCACATCGGCCTCTACAGCGTGCCGATTGCATGGATCATCGCGTGGAGCGCGCGCGCGGCGCTGACCGGGCTCAAGCTGCGCGACGCGTCGTGGACGCAGCGCGCACCGATCACCGCGTAGTTTACGCCGCCGCTTGCGGTTCGATGGACGCGCGGCCGTAGCCGCCGTACGCCGCAACGAGCATGAGCACGAAGTGCAGC
>DASSZO010000280.1:0-2622 GCA_035702815.1 Candidatus Aquilonibacter sp.
GTATCCCTTGCCGCAGCACTGCTGCTCGCTGCGTGCTCGAACTCTTCGTCCACCAATGAATCGACCACGAGTGAGTCGACGGCAACCGGATCCCCGTCGGCGAGCGGCGGCGCGGTCGGCTGGACGATGCCCGGCGGCGACGCGGGCGGAAATCGCACGACCTCCCTCACGCAGATCACGCCGCAGAACGTGGCCACGCTCAAGAAAGCTTGGGTTACCGCGGTCGCCGACGACGGCGAGGAAGAGACGAACCCGATCGAAACGGGCGACGTCGTGTACGTGACGACCGCGCACGATAACGTCCTCGCACTCGACGCGACCAACGGCGCGTTGAAGTGGGACTACAGCTACAACCCGAAGTACGAGTTGCAGTATCCCGTCAACCGCGGCGTCGGCATCGATAACGGCAAAGCGTATCTCTTCACGCAGGACTGCCGGCTCGTCGCGCTCGACCTGGCGACGGGCAAACCGGCGTTCAACGTCCCGGCATGTCACGACACGACGAACACCTGGTATTCGAGCGCCGCATACATCATGAATCATACGATCGTCGTCGGAACGTCCGGCGGCGATCTCGGAAGCGACGGTTTGATCAGCGCCTTTGACGAGAACGACGGCCACCGGTTGTGGGATTGGAACACCGTTGCGCATCCCGGCGACCCGGGGGCAAATACGTGGCCGGGCAACTCGTGGCAACACGGCGGCGCAGCCGTATGGTCCGGTTTGTCGGCCGGCGCCGACCCGAACATGGTCTATGCGGCTCCCGGGAATCCGGAACCCAACCTGACCACGTACGGGCACAAGGGCGCAAATCTTTACTCGGATTCCGTCGTCGCACTCGACACGTCGGGCTCGAAGCCGCAGTTGCGCTGGTATTACCAGGTGATGCAGAACGACACGCACGACGACGATCCCGCGATGCCGCCGGTGATCTTCGACGGCAGCGTCGGCGGCACGCCGCGCAAACTGCTCGCGGTCGGCGACAAAGCGGGCGACTTCGTCATCCTCGACCGCACCAACGGCAAACAGGTCTACCGCATGGCCGTCAGCGATCAAAAGAACATCTTTACGACGCATCCGACGGTTCAAGGGACGTACGCATGCCCGAACCACGGCGGCGGGATCGAATTCAACGGCGGCGCGTACTCGTCGCAGACCAACATGTTCTACATTCCGAGCACGCAAGAATGTGCGACGTGGAAAGTGATCTATCCCAAAGCGGTTCCCTACATTCCCGGTCAGCCGTATACCGCGGGACCGCTTCCCAAACGCCGAGCCGCGACGGGGCTCGTGACCGCAATTGACGTGTCCAGCGGCAAGCCCGCCTGGCGATTTCAAATGCCGTACTCGGGACAAGGCGGCGCGCTCGTGACGACAAACGGCTTGGTTTTCACGGACGACCTGCGCGGTCGCGTTTATGCGTTGGACGCTCGCACCGGCAAAGAACTCTGGCACGACGACGTGGGCGCAGCAATCGTCGCGCCGTTAGCAGCGTATCAGGCCTCCGACGGCAACGAATACCTCGTCGTCATGGCCGGTGAGGCCGGAAATCAGCAGACCACGAATCTTCCAACCAACTTAGGCAAGGCACGTGTGGTCGCGTACCGTCTCAACGTAACGCAAACCGCGCAGAACGACGCATCGGGACAGAGCGTGCCCAAAGTCGCGAACGCATCGACGGGTGCTAAAACCGAGAGCGGCGCGGTTGCAAGCACCGTCGGCTCCGGAACTGCGCCGTACACTGCGGCGCAAGCGTCAGCGGGACAGGGGCTGTATCAGGCGCACTGCGCTACCTGCCACGGAGCGAATCTGCAAGGCGTCTCCGCGCCGGCGTTGAGCGGCTCGGCATTCGGACGCGCCCATCTCAACGTCTCGCAGATGTTCGATATCGTTCGTCTGCAGATGCCGCTCAACGCGCCGGGTTCGCTGTCGCAGGATAACTACGCCTCGATCATGGCGTACTTGCTCAAACGAGATTGCGTGAAGCCGAGCGCGGGCAATCAAAAATTCCCGAGCACGAACGAACCGGCGCTCGCAAAAACGACCGTCGGCGGGGGGACGTGTTCGTAGCGTCTGTTACGACAGGTCTAGCGACGCCTCGTAGACCGGAACGCATGAGCCGCCGACGCGGACCTGCTGAACGTACGTTCCTTCAACGGCGAATCGGGCGTAGAGAATACTCTTGCGCCCCATCGCCGTACCCTGTTCGATCGTAATCTCGGTGCGCGTCTGATCGAGTAATCGCCACCAGCCAAGTGCCGCGCACAGCGGTGCTACCGCCGAACCTGTCGCCGCATCTTCGCCGATGTTCGATGCGACCGCCGCAAACATTCGCACGTAGGCTCTGCCGCCGGCATAGTGCGCGATCAAAACATTTCCGGCCCCCGCTTCTTCACCGACCGCGGCGATCAAATCGTTGCGATCGAGCATCACCCAGTCGACGTTCAGTTCGGTGTCGACCGGAATGCACGTGAACGAGACGCCCTTGCCGCCGAAGACTTGCGGCGGCATGATCATCGAGGAGACGGGCAAGCCGATCGCCTGCGCAACCGCGGCGCGATCGAACGGTGCCATCAACGGTTCCGCGGGCGGAGGCGTCATCCAAAAGCGATCGCCTTCGCG
>DASSZO010000195.1:0-2443 GCA_035702815.1 Candidatus Aquilonibacter sp.
GGTTCATCGACGTTCGTAGCTACCGTCGATGCTGCGATGGAGTTTCTGAGGCCAAGGCCGAGTGCGACGATCGACATGACGAGGGATGCGACGCTTGCGTACGGTGAGCCGTAACGCGCAAGTAGTCCGGTCGACAACGGCGGCGCGAGAATGCCCGAGAGCGAGTCGAGCGACGAGCCCACGCCAAGCACCGTGCCTTGTTCGCGGGCACCTGCCGTGTTCGAGATCATGGCGGTCAAGCCGTTCTGTGCGAACGCGCCGCCGACGGCAAAGAGCACCATGACGCCGGTGAGCGTGTAGATGTTGTGAACGAACGGCGCGCTGAAAAATGCGGCAACCAATAGCGCGAGCCCAAGGCTCGACATCACGCGATCGCCAAGGCGGTTCGAGGCTTTGCCCACGCCGACGGCGTTGATGACGACGTTGATCACCGCAAAGAGCGAGAAATATTGCGTCGTCTGCACGACGTTGAAGTGCATCTGCCCCGCGAGATAGAGCGCGATCGCGGAATACCAGCCGTAGAGCGCGAGCGAGAGCGCCAGCTTTTGAACGAGCAGCGGCGAGAGGCGCGCATTGGTAAACGTGCGTGCGATCTCGCGCAGGCCGACGTGCTCGTCGTCGTCTTTCTTCGAGCGCGATTCCGGCAGCAAGACGACGGTGAGGATCAGCGTCAGCAACTGCAGCGCCGACGCGGCGAGAAACGGCGCGGCGAAGCCATATTTTGAGAAAAGTATGCCGCCGCCGGCCGGTCCGAACACCATGCCGGCCGCGAAGGTGGCCCCGATGTAGCCGAACGCCTTCGATCGTTCCTTGGGCTCGACGAGATCCGCGACGTACGCTTGGGTGATCCCGATGTTGCCGCCCGACACGCCTTCGACGATGCGGGCGATGAAGACCCACAGGATGTTGGGAGCAAACGCGAGCATCGCCCAGCCGATCGTCGCGCCGATCTGGCTGATGATCAACACCGTCTTGCGCCCGATGCGATCGGACGCGTTGCCCCACAGCGGTCCCGAGATCAGTTGACAGAGCGAGAACGTCGACATGAGAATGCCGACGACGATCGCGCTCATTCCGAAGTGCGTCACGAAATAGGGCAAGATCGGAAGCAGCATGCTGAATCCGATAATGTCGATGAACGTGACGCCGAGAATCGGCGCGAGTTTACGGATCATAGTGGCGATTCTACGGGAAGAATGATCGTGTGAAGGCGTTCGCTTTTTCGCAGAACGTCGAGTTTGTAGGGGCGCCCGAGATCGATCGAGGTGAGACGTTGGTGAAGGTCGTCGATTCCGCGTACGCGCTCGCCTTCAATTGCAAGCAGGACGTCGCCTTCACGCAAGCGCGCGGTGGACGCCGGGCTTCCCGATTCGACGGAACCAACGAGAACCGCACGGGGATCCGCAAGCTCGAAGCGGCGGGCGGCCGCCCGTGAGAGCGTAATGTCTTGCCCGGCTATCCCGAAATAGCCGCGGCGCACCTTGCCGTCGCGAATGAGTAGGCTCGCGACGTGCTTTGCGGTGTTGGCAGCAATGGCAAAACAAAGACCTTGCCCGGGGAGAACCGCCGTGTTCACGCCGATGACATCGCCGGCTGCGGTCACGAGCGGTCCGCCGGAATTTCCCGGATTGAGCGCGGCGTCGGTTTGGATGATGTTGTCCATGAGACGTCCGGACTGCGAGCGAAGCGTGCGCCCGAGTGCGCTTACGACGCCGGCCGTGACGGTGTAGGCTAGGCCATACGGATTACCGACCGCCACGACGAGTTGACCGGGGCGAAGTGCCGACGAATCGCCGAGGGTGGCAAACGCGAGATCCGGCGCGTCGATGCGGATGACGGCAAGATCGGTGTGGGGGTCGTCGCCGACGAGCGTCGCCGCAAGTTCGCGGCCGTCGAGCAGCGCAACCGAGATGCGGCCGGCTCCATGGACCACGTGGCTATTCGTGAGAACGAACCCGTCCGGGGTGAAAACGAACCCGGAGCCGCTCCCGCCGCCGTCGGCGTGCTTGATCTCGATTGCAACGACGGCCGGGCTTACCCGCTCGGCCGCTTGCGTCACCGCCTGCGAATAGGGATCGAGCGGCGAGTTTAGTCGTAGGGCGTACATCGTGCAAGGGTAAACCCCGAGGAACGCTGCCGCGTTTCACGAATCGGTGCCAGCTGTTCGGAGCGCCGAACATGCTCAGGTGGCGGAATTGGTAGACGCGCTGGTTTCAGGTACCAGTGGTGGCAACATCGTGGGGGTTCGAGTCCCTTCCTGAGCACCAAGATTTAGTAATACGTCGAAGAATTGAAACGAAGGAGCCCTCCATCGCGACGGGCTCCTTTCGTTTACTACCACTGCTTTCGTTTGAATCTTGGTGAGGACTATGATTACGGCAATCGTTCTTTCCGCAACGCTAGCCGTTGCAAAGCTTCCACAAGGTCCGTGGAAGCCGTTCTC
>DASSZO010000062.1:0-13693 GCA_035702815.1 Candidatus Aquilonibacter sp.
ATCGGCGGCGGCGCAATCGCGATTCTGATCGTCCTTGCCGCCATTGCAACGGGACTCGGATACTGGGTCTTCGGCCGGCCGATTTCGATTCCGCAGGTCGGTGAATCGGTCAAAGTCGCGGATTACACGAATCTCACCGACGCGCAAGCGCAGGCCGCCGTGGTCAACGCCGGGCTGGTGGCGCACTTCATCAAAACCTCCAGCGACACGGTCCCGGCCAATCACGTCATCCGTCAAAATCCCCCCGCGGGGACGGAAGTTCAGAAGAACGCGACGATCGAACTCGTGATCAGCAACGGCATGCCGACGATCGGGCTGCGTGACGTGCGCGGATTTAGCGCGGGCGACGCACAGCGGATTCTGGGCGACGACGGGTTCAAGGTTGCCCTCTCCAAACAGTACAGCACGGACCCCGTCGACACCGTCATCGATCAGCGCCCGAAGGCGCGTTCGCGCTTGCGTCGCGGAAGTGCGGTGACGTTGCTCGTTTCGCAGGGTCCCGAAACGGTGAAAGTGCCGCAATTCATCGGACAGACGGTCGACGGCGCGACCGCGCTTGCCAAAAAAAGCGGCGTGGCACTGGACGCGTCGCAGCACGCTGCGTACCCCGGCGTCGATAAAGATGTCATTGCTGCGCAAGACATCCCGCCGGGCAGCGCGATCGATCGAAATGCGACCGTGCACGTCATCGTGAGCAACGGTGATGCGGCCTCGCAAAACAGCAACGCGCAAGGAGCGACGGTTCCGAGCGTGATCAACAAAGAATACGGTGACGCCGTCGCGACGATAACCGGCGCGGGATTCTCCGCCGCCGTGAAATATAGCGTCCAGCTCGACCGCAACGGTATGATCGTCGCGCAAGATCCGGACGCCGGCAGCCCTGCTCCGGCAAACGCGACGGTAAGCATCACACTCTCGGTCAACGGCGAAGTTCCCGATACCGTCGGGTTGACGGTCCAAGACGCAACGGCGCTCCTGCAAAAGTACGGGTACCGCGTCGGAAGCATGCAGTACACGAGCACGGAAGGCGCCGACGGGAAAGTCGTACGCACGGATCCGAGCGCGGGAACCAACCTCGCGCCGGGTTCGGCCGTCACGCTCGTCGTCAATGGACCCGCGCACTAAGTGCGCGTACTCGGGATCGATCCTGCACTTCGCGTGACGGGGTACGGCGTCATCGAGAAGCGCCGCGATACCGTCGTCCTCATCGAAGCGGGAGTCGTCGCCCCGCGCGTCGATCGTCCGCTCGAAACGCGCTTGGCCGAGCTCCACGAAGGCCTGCGCGCCATACTGCAGGAGACGCAACCCGACATCGTCGTGATCGAAGAACTGTATACCACATACAAAAATCCGATGACGGCAATCCTCATGGGTCACGCACGCGGCGTCATGTGCCTGGCCAGCGCCCAGGCCGGCGTGCGCGTGGAGACGCTGGGACACTCGCACGTCAAGCGCGCGCTCGTGGGTTCCGGGGCCGCTCGCAAAGAACAAGTCAATGCGATGGTCACCCGTCTCTTGCGCTTGCGCAGCGCGCCGAAGCCCAACGACGTCTCCGACGCGCTCGCGATTGCGCTTGCCTACCTCAATATGAGCGAACATGTTCTCGCGCATTAGCGGCACGCTCGTCGACCGCAGCGGGGAGAGCGTCGTCGTCGACGTCAACGGCTTGGGCTACGACGTCGTGCTGCCGCCGTGCGTCGGGGAAAAGGTCAACGGCGTCTCGGGCGAGCGGGTCACGCTCGAAGTCTTCTCGGTTCTCAACATGGACGGCAACAGCGGGCACTTTACGTTCTACGGGTTTACGAATGCGATCGAGCGCGAGTTCTTCGAGGCGCTCTTGAGCGTCGCGTCGATCGGACCGCGTTCGGCGGCGCGCGCATTCTCGCAACCGATGTCGTCGATTGCAAGCGCGATCGATCGGGGCGACCATGCGTACCTCAAGACGCTGCCGGGCATCGGACAGCAGAAGGCGCGCGACATCGTCGCAAAACTTCAAGGGAAAGTCGCGAAGTTTCTGCTCATTCAAGAAGCCGCTCCCGTGCCGCCCTCGGCCATGCCGGATTTTGCCGACGAAGCGCTGGCGGTCTTGCTGCAGCTGGAATACAAGCGCGCTGAAGCGGACGCAATGATTCGCGAAACCCTCGATGCGAAACCGCAGATCGGTGATGCCGAAACGCTGCTGGCGGAAATCTATCGCCGTAAGGCTCAGAAAGATCGATGAGCGACGAGTCCGCGCGCAAAAAACTCATCGAAGGTTTACCCGATGACGAGCGGCTGGTTTCGCCGGACGATACGCTCGAGGACGAGGTCTACGGCGCAAGCCTCCGGCCGCGCAGCTTCGACGAATACGTCGGACAAGACCGGGTCGTGGAGAACCTGCGCATCGCCATCGATGCCGCCAAACGGCGCGGCGAAACGCTCGAGCATGTGCTTTTCTACGGACCGCCGGGGCTCGGCAAGACGACGCTTGCGGCATTGATCGCGCGCGACATGGGCGCGAATTTTCGTCCGACGAGTGGGCCGACGCTCGAAAAGCCCAAAGATCTGGTCGGAATTCTCACCTCGCTCGAAGATGGCGATGTTCTGTTCATCGACGAGATCCACCGCCTGGGACGGGTGGTCGAAGAGTTTCTCTATCCGGCGATGGAGGACTATCAGATCGACTTCGTCGTCGACCGCGGCGCCTACGCAAAGACGATCAAGCTTCCGCTCAAGCGATTTACGCTCGTGGGCGCGACGACCCGTGCGGGCATGTTGACCGCGCCGCTGCGCGAGCGGTTCGGAATCGTTCATCACTTGGATTACTACTCGGTTGACGAACTCGAACGCATCGTCGTTCGATCGGCGAGCGTCCTCGGCGTTCCGATCGAAGGAAGGGGTGCCGCCACGATCGCCTCGCGCAGTCGTGGAACCCCGCGTATCGCCAACCGCCTTTTGCGCCGGGTGCGCGATTACGCCGAGGTGCGCGCGGGTGGTACGATCACGGCGTCCGTCGCCGACGAAGCGCTGGAACGCGAAGGCGTCGACTCGAGCGGTTTGGATCGTTTAGATCGCGCATTTCTCAAAACGATCGTCGAGCAATATCGCGGCGGTCCGGTCGGCATCGCTGCCATCGCGGCAACGCTCACCGAGGATGCCGAAACGCTCGAAGACGTCGTCGAACCCTATTTACTCAAAGCGGGATTCGTCGTCCGCACCGCAAGCGGACGAAAAGCCACGCCGGAAGCGTACGCGCACTTAGGGCTGCACGTGCCGCGCGGCGCGCAGGAGCGGCTCCTCTGATGGAGCGGCGGCATTTTCTTTTCGCGACGCTTGGAGCGCTGGCCGCTATTCCGACAACCGTTCGAGCCCAAGACGAACTCTACGATCCCGAGATGAACGCGCCGCGACAAGCGTTACGCGTACTTCTTGGAAGCGGCGACGCGGTTGCAAACCCGCAGGGCGGTTTCACCTTCAACGGACGGCCGTATCGCGGAACGTTCGTGCGCGATCCCGATGGACAGATCATCACGACCGTCGGCCTGGAAGAGTATCTTTACAGCGTCGTCCCGCGCGAGATGACCGCGTCATGGCCTGCCGCCGCACTTCGCGCGCAAGCCATCTGCGCGCGAACCTACGTGTTGCAGCGCAGCGCGCCGCGCCGGGCGTACGACTTGGTTCCGTCGGAAGCAGATCAAGTGTATGGCGGCATGGCTAGCGAATCGCCGGCGGCTCGTGAAGCCGTCGATGCAAGTGCGGGCCAGGTGCTGCAGTTCAACGGCCACTTCGCGCAAGTGATGTACTCGTCGTGCTGCGGCGGACATACGGAGGCTTCGAGCGACGCGTGGGGCGGCGCGCCGTTTCCGTATCTCGGCGGCGTGGTGTGCACGTACTGCACGGCCTCGCCGAACTATCGATGGCATCGTGACCTTGCCCTTTCCGCAATCACGACGGCGTTTGCGAGCGAGATCGGCGCGTACGGCGAACTCACGAACGTTCGCACCGCGGCGACCGACGCAAGCGGCCGCGCGCGTACCGTCGAATTGGCATGCGAACGCGGCTCGGCATTCGTAAAGGGCTCGGTCTTTCGCGCGCGCCTCGGCTATCGCACGATCCCAAGTCTGCTCATCACGAAAATCGATGTTTCGACGGAGGCGCCGCAACGTGTCGCCATCGAAGGTGGAGGCTTGGGGCACGGAGTCGGCCTCTGCCAATGGGGTGCTCGCGGTATGGCGCTCGCGGGCGCTTCCGCGGACGACATTCTCCGTTTCTATTTTCCTGGAACGACAATCGGGCATGACTGACGGCGCGCCGGGCCAACCGGCTGACGGAGGGAGCAGCGAGAACCGCAACGCGTTGCGTTTGCGGAAATTCATCGATGTCGTCGTCGAAGACCCGCTCTCGTCGATGCTCTTTCGCGGCGCCGTCGCCGATATTTCGCCGACGGGGATGCGCATCATCGCCGATCAATATCTCCCGGTCGGCACCAAATACACGTTTACGATGAAGCGCGCGCCGTTTCTCGTGATGCGCGGCCAAGTGCGATGGATCCGCGCCTTTCAGGGCGACACCTATCAAGTCGGCGTACTCATCGTCGAAGCGACAGAAGAAGAGCGCAAGCGCCTCACCAATTTTTTGGAGATGGAACGCCAGCGCTTCTCGCCCGGCTAATGGAACGCGACGAAGATCTCGCGTCAGCGTATGATTTCGAGCTCCCGGACGCATTGATTGCGCAGCATCCCGCGCCTTCGCGCGACGCCAGCCGATTGATGGTCGTCGACGGGGACCGGATCGAGCACCGGATTTTCCGCGAGCTCGGCGACGTGCTGCGGTCCGGCGATCTCTTGGTGCTCAACGAAACGCGCGTCATCGCCGCGCGGATTTACGGCACGCGGCCCGGCAGCGGCGGCAGTGTCGAGGTCCTGTTGTTGCACCCGGCGCACGCGGCTCGCTACGACCCCGGTGCGACCACGTGGACGGCGCTGGTTCGCCCTGCGAAGCGTTTGCGCAAGGGCAGCGTCATCGCGTTTGGAGATGAGGGCACTGCCCACGTGGTGAGCGAGCATGACGAAGGCCTGCGAACGCTGCAGTTCCAAACGCCGCACCCCTTCGAACGCTTCTTGGAACGCGTGGGACGCCTACCGCTCCCTCCATACATCCGCAATGATTCCAAGGAGGCGCAAGAGCGCTATCAGACGGTCTTTGCTCGCGAGCCGGGAAGCGTTGCGGCACCGACGGCGTCGCTGCATTTCACCCCCGAACTGCTCGCTTCGATCGAAGCGTCGGGCGTCGAGATCGCGCGCTTGACGCTCGACGTCGGAATCGGAACGTTTCGACCGATGAAGGGCGAGCGGCTCGCGGAGCATCGCATGCATGCGGAAACCTACGTCATTCCGCCGGCGACGGCTTGCGCCATCGAACGCGCGAAAGCGCAAGGGCGCCGCGTGATCGCGGCGGGAACGACGGTGATGCGAGCCCTGGAAGGGAACATTGCAACCCATGGACGCATCGTTGCGGGAGAGGGTGCAACGTCGATCTTCATTCGGCCCGGCTTCGAGTTTCGCGTGGTGGACGCTATGATTACCAACTTCCACCTGCCAAAGTCAACGCTGCTCGTGCTCGTGAGTGCATTTGCCGGACGCGAGCGCATGTTGCACGCCTATCGGGAAGCGGTTGCGCACGGGTATCGTTTTTTTTCGTTCGGGGATGCAATGTTTCTCACGCGCGCGAACGGCGCAGCATAAACGATGAAATACGTAGCAATGCGAGAACCGGGCGGCCCCGATGTCCTGTACGTGGACGAGGCTCCGCGGCCGCACGCCGGCCCGGGCGAGGTGTTGATCGAAGTGGAGGCGGCGGGCGTGGCACGCCCGGATGCGCTGCAGCGCCAAGGAAAGTATCCGCCTCCGAAAGATGCGTCACCGATCCTTGGGCTCGAAGTCGCCGGCACGATCGTCGACAAGGGCGCGGATACGCATCGTTTTGCCGTCGGCGATCGGGTGGTTGCGCTCTGTAACGGCGGCGGATATGCAGCCGAAGTCGCGGTCCCCGAGGGCCAAGTGTTGCCGCTTCCGCCGTCGTGGTCGTTTATCGACGGGGCAAGCCTCCCCGAAAACATGTTCACCGTCTACGACAACCTTTTCGTCCGCGCACGACTGACCGCAGGTGAAACGGTCCTCGTGCACGGCGGTACGAGCGGAATCGGATCGACGGCTATTCAATGCGCGGTTGCGATCGGCGCAGACGTGATTTCGACGGCCGGTTCGGAAGAAAAGTGCCGTGCAATGCTCGAGATGGGCGCACGCGCGGCAATCAACTATCGAACGTCGGATTTTGTGGAGCGGGTAATGGCGCTTACGGACGGACGCGGGGTCGACGTCGTGCTCGACATCGTCGGCGGCGACTACGTCGACCGCGACTTACGCGCGCTTGCGACCGATGGACGTATCGCCTGTTTGGCCACGGCCGGCGGAGCTGTCGCCGCGATCGATCTGCGGTATCTGCTGTCGCGTCGGGCTACGATCCTGGGTTCGAGTCTTCGTCCGCGGTCGCGGGAGGAAAAGGCGGCAATCGCTCGCGGCTTGGAACGCGATATCTGGCCGCGCCTGCGCGAACGGGGTGCGATTCGTCCGCTGGTCGATTCGGTCTTTTCGTTCGCGGACGCATCAAAAGCGCACGCCCGCCTCGAATCCTCGTCGCACATCGGAAAGATCGTGCTCGTCCCCGATCCGCCCGGTCCCACCGCATAAAAAAGGCGGCATCCGCCGGCCCGCAGCGGAAAAAAATCGCCCGCAACGCCTGTGGGCCGCAAGAGCGTTATGGATCGAGTAGAAAGGACGGATCATGAGTGTAAGTACTGCGATTCAAACCTACACCCCCAAAAAATGGGATCTCTCGGGATTGCAAGGCATCTCCGATGAGACGCTGCAGATCCATTTCGGTCTGTATGAGGGGTACGTCAAAAACACCAACACGCTCAACGAGCGGATCTCGGAACTGCGCGCGGCCGGCAAGGTCAGCGGCGCCGATCCCGCCTTCGCCGAGCTCGTTCGGCGCTTAGGTTGGGAGTTCGACGGGATGCGGCTCCACGAATATTATTTCGATAACCTCACGAAGAGCCCGACGGAGCTCAAGTCCGGCCGGCTGCACGATTTGCTCAGCGGCCCGTACGGCGGCTTTGAGGGCTGGAAGAAGGAGTTTGCGGCCGTCGGCGGCATGCGCGGCATCGGCTGGGCGATCGCCTACTTCGACCCCGCATCGAACCAAATCGTCAACGTGTGGGTCGGCGATCACAACGTCAACAACTTCGCGGGATGCGAGCCGATCGTTGTGATGGATCTTTGGGAGCACGCTTGGTTCCGGGATTACAAGCCGGCCGAGAAGGGCAAGTACATCGAAGCGTTCATCGCAAATATCAACTGGAGCGCCTGCGAAGCTCGCTTACCGAAGTAAATTTCCGGGAACGCTCGTCATCATGAGCGAGCGAGAGAACCTTCAAAAGGAACTGGAAAAGAAGGACGCGGAGATGCTCCGACAACAGGAGCGCGCCGCGTCATCGAACGACCGTCTGCACGGATACGATAAGACCGATGCAGACTCGTTCCCGGCAAGCGATCCGCCCTCGCCGATGACGTCCGTCGTCCCCGGCGCCGACGCTGGAACCGACGAAGGCTAACGAAAAACGGGACCGCACCGCGGTCCCGTTTTTCCTTATTCTTCCGGGGCGACGTCGTTTTTTGATATCTCCGCCCGGGTGGTGACGTGCGGTTCTTGCTGCGGATCTTCGCGTCCACTCGCGTTTCCTTTGTTAGCACCTGCCATGTCGCCGCCGGCGCCTTTGATGGATCCGGGCGTCAGCACGCCCTCGTCATCCTGCGGCATCGAGCCCTTGATGCCGCCGAGCGGTGCGCCTGCTCGAACGTGTTCTCCCATCGATCCTCCTGCGCGTTAAACCGACAACAGGGCAGCTCGCTGCCGCCCCGTTGATTGTCCCGTGTTGCTCTTCCTTACGTGCATCACGTGTACCCGAGCGGTTCATACGTTAAAAATGCTCGTCTACCCGACGCGCTAGGATGCATTTGGTTCGACGATCAACGTTCGAGGATTCGTGTACCACACGAGTCCCGGCGGTGCGTCGCGTTGCGCGCGCACGTGCTTGCGCTCGGTGTAATCGATGGGAACTTTCGTGCTCTCGCGCGCTTTCGAATAGAAGGCCGCCAGCGACGCGGCACGGAGCAGATCGTCACCGGGAGGTTCGGCGCGATCGTCGCGTTGCAAGATAACGTGGGCGCCCGGAATGTTCTGCGCGTGAAACCACAGGTCGTTCGGACGCGCAACGCGGAACGTCAACTCCGCGTTTTCGGTCGGCGAACGTCCGATGAGGATGCGCGACCCGCTCTGCGTGCGCACTTCCAACGGATCCCGTTTGCGCGCTCGCGCGGTCCCGCGCGGCTGCCGTTGCCGTCCCTCGAGCACGTCGATCGCGCGCTCGACATCGCTCAGTTCGGCGTCGTGCGTGCGTTCGGCTTCCCAGCGCAGCTCCTCGACGGCTTGCAACCCGGCATCGATCGCGGCGAGGCGTTCCTCGAGATGCGGAAGCGACGTGCCGAGTTTTTTGTATTGCGCGAACAGCGCGGCCGCTTGCGTCTTGGCCTCTTCGCGCTCGTGATCCGCGCGCTCGTGCAGCGTCGCAAAGATCGCTTCCCCCTCGTCGCGCAAGGCCTCGCGCGCGCGCGCCTTCGAACGTTTTGCTTCGACTTTGTCGCGCTCGTCACGGAGCTTGCGCTCGCGCTGGGATAAGCGTTTGAGTAACGAAGCGCGACGCTGAGCGGTGCGCGCGCGGTCGCCGGTTCCGATGCGTTCGTTGCGATCGGCCGCAAACGCATCGAGGACCGACGCGTCCTCGGGTATCGCGGTCACGTCTCCGGCACCGCGCGCGACGAGCGGCGGGAGCTCGTACGTGAGCCCTGCTTCTACGGCGCGCATTCCGTTTTCGGCAAGTGAGAATTCCTTGAGGGCCGCAACGATGACGTCGCGCTTTACCAGCACGAGATTTCCAAAACGCGGAACGAGCTCGACATAGAGCGCGATTTCGTCGCCGACGCCGAACCGCGATCGCGTGCCGAAGCGTAGCCGCAGCACGCGATCGCCGGTGCGCGACTGCGCGTCGAGAAACGTCGTTCCGCGCAACGCCGCGCCGACCGCACGTACGAATCCGGGCTCCGCTGCGATGGGAAGTTCGCCGTCTTCGACGGTGAGCAGCGGTGGTGATCCAAAGATATCGAAACACACCAGCATCGTCGTACCGCGCCGGTGGAGCGCAAGTGCCACTCGGCCGTCGGGTAGACGCCCGACGTCGGTAACGCGCGAACCGCGAAATCGCTCGTCGAGCTCGTGCGCCGCGCGACGGATCAGTGCCGGGTCAGTTCGCACGAACGCGCTCGCGCAATACTCGCTTGAGCACTTTTCCGCTCGGCCCGAGAGGCATTGCATCGACGAAGTGCACGTGACGCGGATACTTGTGGCGCGCTAGATGCTCTTGCGACCACGCGATGATCGCCTCGCCCTGCACGCCATGGGCGTCATCGCGCACGATGACCGCGACGATCTCCTCGCCGTGCGTTGCATGAGGAATGCCGATGACGGCAACCTGCTTGACGGCGGGATGGCGCATCAGCACCTCCTCGACCTCGCGCGGATAGACGTTGAATCCGCCGCGTATGATCAAATCTTTTTTTCGGTCGACGATCGTCACGAAGCCGTCCGCGTCTTTGGTGCCGAGATCTCCGCTGCGAAACCAGCCGTCGACGATCGCTTCGCGCGTCGCCTCCGGATTGTTGAGATAGCCTTTGAAGACGCAGTGTCCGCGAATGACGATCTCACCGAGTTCTCCGGATGGCAGCAGATCGATCCGGTCTTCGATCTCCGCATCCGCCACGGCGACGTCGACGCCCCAGACCCCGCATCCGACCGTCCCCGGTCTGCGCCCGAATTCGCGCTGATTGAAGCTCGCAATGGGCGAGGTTTCCGAGAGGCCGTATCCCTCGAAAATCGGTGCATTGAACGCTTCCTCGAACCGTTCGATGACCGCAACGGGGATCGCGGCGCCGCCCGAGGCGCACACGCGAAGCGGGGGACGCCCGGCGTTGACCTTCGCGGCGTCGAGCAACCCGATGTACATCGTCGGGACGCCGGCTAGAACCGTCACGCCGCGATCGATCATCAGTGCGAGCGCGGCCTCCGGCTCGAATCGCGGAACGAGCACGACGCTCGCGCCCACCCGGAATGCCGCGTTCATCACGCAGGTCTGCCCGAAGGTATGGAAGAGCGGCAGCGCTCCGAGCAACACATCGTCGGCGGTGAGTTCGAAAAGATCGTGGGCGGCCACGGTACAGTTCAAGACGAGGTTGTCATGGGTGAGGACCGCTCCTTTGGGACGCCCGGTCGTGCCGCTCGTGTACAGGATGACGGCGTCGTCCCAGGGCTCGCGCAGGACGGATTGTGCCACCGGTCCCGTGTGAGGCGTCACCGCTTCGTACCATTCGACGCCGGCGGCAGCACAGGCGGCGGCTCCGGCTGCGGCGAGTTGCGGGGCGCCGACGAGCACCTTCGCTCCCGAATCGCGCAGGACGTACGCGATCTCATCCGCCGTGAGCAGGGCGTGGACGGGAACGACGACGGCGCCCGCCGCCAGCGCCCCGTAGTAGGCCGCCGGAAAGTCAGGTGTGTTGAGCAAGAGAATCGCCACCCGGTCGCCGGGAGCGATTCCGCGTTCGATGAGGAAGGCGGCATAGCGGCGCGCCTGCTCCCACAGCTCGCTAAAGCTGACCCGCTCCGCTCCAAGGTAGAGCGCGGTCCGCTCCGGGTACCGAAGCGCCGCTTCGGACAAGTTTGAGGCCAAGGTGAGAGCCATGACGAGGTTTCCTCTCCGCAGGCTTGGAACTCATGCTGCTTCACCGCGCTATTCGACGTATCTGGGAGTTCGTTTGATCACCGGGCCAGGGCTGCTCTTCGTCGTTTCCGGTCCTTCCGGCGCCGGCAAGGACACCTTGGTAGACGCTCTTCGTGCGCGGATGCCGCGTCTCGCGTACTCCGTTTCCGCCACCACCCGCGCACCGCGCCCGGGCGAGGTGGAGGGCGAACACTACTTCTTCGTGGGGCGCACCCCGTTCGAAGAGCGTATCGAAGCCGGCGGCTTCTTGGAATGGCGCGAATATAACGGCAACCTCTACGGAACGCCGCGGGATTACGTTCAGAAGACGCTCGCGGACGGTTACGACTTGATCATGAAGCCGGAAGTCAACGGTGCATTGGCGATCAAGACTGCGTATCCGGATGCCGTCCTGATCTTCTTGGTTCCGGACAAGTTCTCCGACTTGCGGCGACGGCTGCTCGCGCGGCGAACCGAAACCAACGAAGAGATCGCGCGGCGATTAGAGATCGCGCGCGAGGAGATGAAGTTCATTCGCAACTTCGACTATATCGTCGTCAACGAGGAGGGACGCTCGGAGGACGCGGTACGCGATCTGCAGGCGATACTGCAGGCGGAGCGGTTCCGCATCCACCGCTACAGCGACGATCAGTTTAAGAACGTCGAACTAACGTAAACACGACTCGAAAGAAGGACCCCTGGTGTCTAAGACGGTTTTTGGAGATCTCGACGCGCTGCTCAAGCACGCGGACTCGAAGTTCAGCCTGGTCAACATCGTGACCAAGCGCGCTCGCCAACTCAACAACTGGATCCGCGTCCAGCAGCTCCCGCCGTCGGACCGGCGCGAGTACTTTGCAAGCGAGCCGTTGGTCGATAAGGACGACATCAATCCGAATAAGCCGGTGTCGATCGCACTCGATGAAATCGCCGAAGGCGCGATTGCGTATCATCGCACGAAAGAGGGCATAAAGTAGGAGGCCCTCGGCTTTTTACTTTGCTTGTAAGGATGGACTCCTAAATGTGCGGCATTGTCGGCTACATCGGTGAGCGCAATAGCGTTCCGATCATCCTCGATTCGCTCGCTCGCTTAGAGTACCGCGGGTACGACAGCGCGGGCATAGCGGTGATCGACGAGCGGGGCGCGCTCACCGGCTCGAAGGCCGAAGGCAAGCTCTCGCGACTCGCCGAGCGCCTCAACAACGGCGAGAAGCTGGCCGGGTCCGTCGGCGTCGGGCACACCCGTTGGGCGACCCACGGCCGGCCGAACGACGCCA
The DNA here is from genome assembly GCA_035702815.1 of Candidatus Aquilonibacter sp. GTDB lineage: Bacteria > Vulcanimicrobiota > Vulcanimicrobiia > Vulcanimicrobiales > Vulcanimicrobiaceae > JAMXLG01. The sequence continues at coordinate 12,184 of DASSZO010000062.1, forward strand.
ACGCGCATCCGCATATGGACTGCACTGGAAACATTGCGGTCGTGCACAACGGCATCATCGAGAACTACGCGCCGCTACGGGCGCGGCTCATCGAGATGGGGCACGTCTTTAAGAGCGAGACCGATACCGAAGTGCTCGCGCATCTCATCGAGATGCACTACGACGGCGACCTCGAGATGGCGGTCCGCAAGACCTTGGCCGACGTTCGCGGCGCCTACGCGTTAGGGGTTATCTCGAGCGACACGCCAGACGAACTGATCTTCGCGCGAAACGGCGCGAGCCCGCTCGTAGTCGGGATCGGCGAAGGCGAGATGTACGTTGCATCGGATACGCCCGCGATTCTGCCGTACACGCGCAAAGAGATCATCTTGCAAGAAGGCGAGATGGTCGTCGTCAATCGGCAAGGCTATCGCCTCATGCGCTATGACGGCACGCCGATTGCGCGCGACGTCATCAACGTGACGTGGGACGCGACGTCCGCCGAGAAGAGCGGCTACAAGCACTTCATGCTCAAGGAAATCTTCGAGCAGCCCAACGTCATCAAAGAGACGCTCGCCGGCCGCATCGACGAAGACGGGCACGTGCATCTCGGCAACGAGATCGGCGACGTGACGGACGCACGGCTGCGCGACATTTCGAAGATCGCGATCACCGGGTGCGGGACCGCGTTCCACGCGGGCATGGTCGGCATGTACCTGCTGCGTTCGCTCGTCAAGCTGCCCGTCGAGATGGAGCTCGCCAGCGAGTTTCGCTACGGCGATCCCGTCATCGATCCGACCGCGCTCGTCATCGCGATGTCGCAGTCGGGCGAGACCGCGGACACGATCGAAGCGGTTCGATTGGCAAAGGATGCCGGCACGTCGATCCTGGGCATCTGCAACGTTCTCGGATCGCATCTGACCCGCATCGACGACGGTACGCTCTACACGCGCGGCGGACCGGAGATCGGCGTCGCCGCGACCAAGACGTATGTCTCGCAGGTCACCGCGATGACGCTCTTTGCGCTGTATCTCGCCAAGGTACGCGGCACCGTCGATCCCAAGCGGCTCAAGGAGATCGGCGAGAACACCAAATTGCTGCCCGCGTCGGTGGACGTCGTGCTCAACACGTCGGACTACATTCGCGACGTCGCTCGCAAGATTCGTAAGATGCGCAGCTGCCTGTTCATCGGCCGCTACATCAACTACCCGACCGCGCTCGAGGGCGCGCTCAAGCTCAAAGAGATCAGCTACATCCACGCCGAGGGGTACGCTGCCGGCGAGATGAAGCACGGGCCGATCGCGTTGCTCGATACGGAAACGCCGGTGATCGGTATCATGACCGATGGGCGCATCCGTGAGAAAATTCTTTCGAACCTCATGGAATCCAAGGCCCGCGAAGCGCCCATCATCGTGGTCGCCAACCACGGCGACGAAGAGGCGCGTCAAGTCGCCGACTACGTCTTCTGGGTGCCGAAAGTCGACGAGTTGCTCTCGCCGATCGTCAACATCATCCCGCTGCAACTGCTCGC
>DASSZO010000115.1:0-6256 GCA_035702815.1 Candidatus Aquilonibacter sp.
CGAGGCAACTCACGCAACGCCGCGTTAAGCGAGCTATGCAGCGTCTGCCACAGTTCGGCCCACTGCGCGACGAAGGCGCTGCCGCCCAGCACGGCCGAAGCGAGAAGCAGCGATACGGTAACGACAACGAGCGCCCACACCGCAGCGACGACGGGCATCCGCGTTACCCGCGCCACCGCCACGGACGCCGCACGGAGTGCGATGCCGAAGAGCGATCCCGCGACGACGAGGAGGATCGTGCCGCGCAAGAACCACGCGACAACGACGGTCAGGGTGAGGAATGCGATCGTTTGAACGGTTCGTACCATAATGTGCACAGAGCGGCGATTCCGAGCGCGAGCAAGAGATGATCGATGGATGGCGGCGCGACGCGAAACGCGCGTGCGAGCGCAGGCACGTAGAACATCACAAGAATCATGACGATCGTTCCGCCTGGAATTGGAAGCAATCGCGGATTGTTGGTCAGGGAAAGACGCCAGACCGGTGTCTTCGCAGAGCGTTCCACGAGAACGAGCAGCATCTGACCGAAGAGCATCGTCAACAAGCCCGTTGCGCGCGCCACTTCGACCGGAACCCCCTGGCGCAACTCGATGAAGTAGACACCGAAACACCCGAGAAAGAGCGTGAACCCGAGAAGCAGCGGGCGCACCCAATCGGCCAAACGCATGAGCCCGGCCGTGCGCCCGCGCGGCGGCTGCGTCATCAAGTCTTCCTCTCCGCCCGGATCGTTTTCGTACACGAGCGCGGAGGTCGGATGGACGATGAGTTCCAGCCAGACGAGGTGGATCGGCAGCAGCAGTAGCGGCACGTTGAGCAGCGGGATCAACACCGCCGCGACGATCAACGGCAAATGAAACGCGTTGAGATAGCGGAACGCGCGCCGCAGGTTGCGGAAGATGCGCCGGCCGCCCGCAACGGCATCGACGATCGTCGTGAAGTTGTCGTCGAGGAGGATCAAGTCGGCTGCCGCGCGCGCGACATCGGTACCGCGCTGGCCCATAGCAATGCCGATGTCGGCCTCGCGCAGTGCAAGCGCATCGTTCGTGCCGTCGCCCGTCATTGCAACGATGTCGCCGCGCGCGTGCAACGCCTGCACGATGCGCAGCTTTTGTTCGGGCGCAATGCGCGCAAATACGCGGACGGTTCCAAGCGCTCTTACCAGTTCGTCGTCGTGCGCGCGTTCCAGATCGGAACCCGTCAGTGCGCCTGCGGTCGACAGACCCAACGATCGGGCAATGGCAAGCGCGGTCGACGGATGATCGCCCGTGATCATCATCACGCCGATGTTTGCTCGTTGGCACGCCGCGATTGCCGGCGGAACGTCCTCCCGTATCGGATCGCTGAACGCGAGCAGCCCGACGATCTCGAGATGGGACTCGAGATCGCTTCGGCTTTTCGCGCGTACGTCATCGATTCGCTTCTCCGCTACAGCGAGTACGCGCATCCCTTCACGGGCATACTCTTCATGCTTGGCTTGCACCCGCCGGCGTACGTCGTCGTCGCAATCGCACAAGTCAAGGACCACCTCGGTCGCGCCCTTCGTCACCACGAGCGTTCCGCTCGCGGTCTTCCACACTTTGGTCACGCGGCGATGAGCGGCATCGAACGGAAACGTAACGACGGGCCGTTCCCGCTCGAGAAAAGCGATGTCTACGCTTTGCTCGCCGGCATATTTCTGCGTTGCCTCGTCCAGTGGATCGAACGGTCGCGGCTCGGTGGCCCGGACGGCGGTTCCAAGCAATGCGGCATCGTCATCGCGAACGTGCCAGAGCGCGCCGAGACGCAACTTTCCGTATGTCAGCGTTCCGGTCTTGTCGACGCAGATCACGTTGGTCGACCCCAACGTCTCGACGCTTGCAAGCCGACGGACCAATGCCTTCTGTTTGGCAAGCCTCCACGCACCAAGCGCGAGATACAGTGTGTAGACCGTGGGCAACTCTTCGGGAAACGCCGCCATCGCCAGGCTGACGCCGGCGATGATCGCAATCGGCCACGCCGATCCATGCGCGCGCTCGACCGCGATCACGACGATGCATAGCAGGATCACGACAATGCCGAGTTGCGTGACGAGCCGGCGGATCACACGCTCGATCGGCGTCGCCGTGACGTGCAATTCCGACATCAACTTTCCGATGCGCCCGTACTTTGTCGATTGCCCGATTGCAGTAACGAGGATCTCCCCACGCCCGCTGCGCAGCGACGTTCCCGCGAATACGCTTCCGGTTCCGATCTCCTTGACGACCGGTTGTGATTCGCCGGTGAGCGCCGACTCATCGACGATCAAGAGATCGCCGCCGATGAGCATCCCGTCGGCGGCGAAAACGTCGCCTTCTTTAACGAGCATGATGTCACCGGGGACGAGCTCGCGCGCGTCGATGAGCACATCGTGCGACCCTCGCCGAACCGTCGCGGTCGGCCGCGCTAAGCGCTTGAGCTCCTCGAGCGCGCGATCGGAGCGCCCCTCGAGAACGGCCGTGACCAAAAAGATCGGCAAGAGCGCACCGAAGGCAACGCCGGCGTCGAGACGATCGCCAAGAGCGAGGTACGTCGCCCCCGCGGTGATCAGCAAGAGCACCATCGGATCGAAGAAAAATCGCACGATCCAGAGCGCAAACGAACTGCGGCGCTCGGGCACGAGGATGTTCGGCCCGTATCGCGCTTGGCGCTCGACGACTTCCTGGTCGGTCAGCGGATGCGCGTCGAGAACCGCTCCCGTTCGCTCCGCCTCGTTGAGCATCGGCTTAGACGGCGGCGTGGAGCGCGCTTACGCCGTCGGCGACCTTCTCCACGAACTGCTTTGCCGTCCGCTCGGCGATCAGGTGTCCGATCGTCGCGTCGAACGCCTCACCGACGACGTTGCCGAGCGGCGGCTCATAGTCGCCCTGCAGCTCGAGGTACGATCGGTTCGGGTCTTCCTCTGACCACACGGTCAACGTCCCTTTGAGATCCGGATAGGGGCCGCCGTCGACCGGAGTCCAGGAGACGACGAAGAGGTCGTTGAGGTTCTCCTCGTCGCGTCCGGGAACGATCTGCACCGCGACGTCGCGGGCGATGCCGATCTTGGTTCCAAGACCGAAATCGTCGAGCGGAACGTGCAAGAGCATCCGGGTTGAGCCCTGGCGATCCTTCTGTAATGCAAAGAACTTTGGAATGAGACGCTGCGCCGTGGACTGCGCGCAGTCGAGCGCGGCGATAGCCCGTACGTGTTGCATACGTCAAAACTAGGACGCGCAAACCGTGCGGTGAGGAAGGTGAGCGGAAGACTTTTTCACCTCCTCTTCTCACCTGTCTTGTACCGTTGCGCCATGACAACGCAGCTCGGTACGTCCGCTTTGGAGACCCTCGAACGTGTCGGTCTCTGCGTCCATCCGTATGACGGCGACCACGATCACATCGGGAAACATCGGCGCGTCGCGGTTCGTATCGACGTGTCGATGCCGTCCCCTGACGCCGGCACGATCACGTTGGCGGCCGCCGGCGGAACGGCAGTGCGCCAGTTGCCGCTCACGGCGTTCGGCGCTAAAGGGATGGTCGCCGAGTTGCGGGACAACGCGCTGCTCCATCCCAGCGAGCACGCGGCGCGGATGCTCGAGCACTTGCTCGTGCACGTCGCGCGTGCTGCCGAGCATCTCAAGCTGCGGACGCTGGTGCTCGACCCGGTCGCCGTCGCCGACGGCGGCTACTGCATTGACGCCGCCGCACTCACCTACCATCACTCCCCCGACGCCCCCGGAATCGAGTATCGCCTTCGGGAGGGCCGGGATCACGTGACAGAATCGCCGAGGTACCATGAACGCCCTTGAATTAGACGAGAGCCGTCTCTCCAAGAATCACCGCCTGGTGTACGACATCGTCCAGGAGCAAGGCGTCGGCAAACATCTGCCGATGGCCGAACTCTACGAACTGGCACGGACGCGTCGTCCGGGCATCGGCTTCACGACCGTCTACCGGGCCCTGACGCGACTACGCGACATGGGACTCGTGGCCGAGATTGCGCTCCCCGGCGCCGACAGCGCGTACTACGAGATCGCCGCGCCGCCGCATGCGCACTTCCGTTGCGTGGACTGCGGATCCGTCTCGGACGTGCCGTTCTCGCTTCCGGGCGACGTCATCAACGAAGCCGCGCAGCGTCTGCACGCGGAGATCACGGGCGGATCGGTGAGCTTACAGGGGCGCTGCGAACGCTGTAAAGTCTAGCGTTTTCTAGGGCTTTTTCATCTTATAGCCGACGCCGTACACGGTTAAGACGTACTCCGGCTCGGCCGCGTTCGGCTCGATCTTGCGACGCAGATTGTTGATGTGCCGGTCCAAGGTGCGCTCGTAAATCGAGCCGTCATCATCGATCTTGTCGAGCAGTTGGCCGCGCGTGAAAACTTGCCCGGGATGCTCGGCCAGCACGGTGATGATCCTGAACTCGGCGGGCGTGAGCGAGATGCTATTCCCGTCCACTCGCACTTCGTGCGCGCTCGGGTCGATCTCGAGCCCCCCGATACGAATGCGACCGGCATTCGTGCGCTCGCCCGCCTCGCCGCCGGCAGCGCGCCGCAAGACGGCGCGAACGCGCGCAACAACCTCGCGTGCTGAAAACGGCTTGGTGATATAGTCGTCGGCTCCAAGCTCGAGCCCGACGATCCGGTCGATCTCCTCGGTGCGCCCGGTGAGCATGATTACGGGAATGCGGCGCTCCGCGACCGAGCGCAGGACGTCGAGACCGTTACCGTCGGGTAGGGTAATATCGAGAATTGCAAGATCCGGCGCTTGCGCTTCGAGTTCGTCGAGCGCGGCGCGCACGCTCGTGCGGACGACCGGCTCGAACCCCTCGCGTTCGAGATACGCCTGGAGCACTTCGCCGATCTGCGGCTCGTCATCGACGACCAGGACACGCTTCACGTCCGAAGCGTTAGCTTTTCTAGGATAGCCGTCCTTCGCAAGACGTTCTCGACCCGTTCCTCGGCTCGGACTAGCCTATGATTGTCATGATTACTTCAATCCTGGTCGCCGTCGATACGTCGGACGCCGCGCAAGCGGCCCTGCAGCACGCCCGCGAAATCGCGAAGGCGTTCTCGGCGAAGCTGCTGCTCGTCAACGTGGTCGACGTGACGAAACTTCTCGCCATCGCAGGGTATGAGACCCCGTACCCGGTCGACGCCATCCAAATCATGCGCGACGATGCCAAAACGATCTTGGGCGACGCGTCGGCCTCGTGCGCGACCGACGGCATCACGTGCATCGAGCTCACGAGCGAAGGCGACGCCGTCGAAGAGATCTTGTCGATCGCCAAAACCCAGCATGCCGACCTCATCGCGATCGGAACGCACGGGCGTCGCGGCATTTCGCGCATCTTTCTCGGCAGCGTCGCCGAGGGCGTCTTACGCAAGTCCGACGTGCCGGTTCTCGTCGTACGCGCCTGATCTATTTTAAGACGAGCGTCGCTGCGGCGCTGCGTCCGAATTCTTCGGGCGCCGGTTCGAGATAGACGCGCGCACCGGGCCACCGATACGTTCCCGGCGTCACCGAGCGCACCAGGTAATGCATCTCGTACACGCCGGGGCCCAGGTGCTCCGCAAAGGCCACCACGCGGTCACGATAGATTTGGCGGCCGCCGATTTGCCAATTATCACTTTGCGGAACGACGCTTTGCAGCGAGGTGGCGAAGCTCGTATCGACTGCTTCGAAGCCTGCGGGCAGCGGGTCTTCGATGACGACTCGATCGACCGGATGATCGACCGCGATGCGCAGTCCGACGTCGAAAACCTGTCCGACCGTCGTCGCAACCGGCGATGCGGGCGATGCAAGATCGATCGTGGCGAACGCGTGCGTCGAGCCTGCCTCGAAGAGCTGCCGCGTCACCCGAAACGCGGTAAGATTCCCCGGCGCATCGGACGGCAGCGGATACGTGTACGACAGGACGTAGTGCAGGGTGCCGCGGTTCGCTTTGAGCGTCAGCGAGCCGCTTTGAACGGCGGCGATCGGCACGGAGATCATTGCCGATGCGGCGGCCGAGCCGAAGTCACGCGAACCGATGGCCGCGCCGCCGCTGCTGACGGCGACGTGCATGGGTTCCGGCGGTACGCGCGCGCCGTACGCGGTAAGCGCGGATACGGCGCTCGCCGCGGATTGCGTCGACGGCCAGCCGCAACGGCACTTTTGTTCGATGAGCGAACGCACCGCGCCGTCGAGCTGGTCGAGCGGAGCGTTACGATCGAGCAGCAACTGCAGCATCTGCGCCTGCGCATCGACGATCGAATCGCGCCAC
>DASSZO010000144.1:0-13349 GCA_035702815.1 Candidatus Aquilonibacter sp.
CCGCCGCGGGCCACGCGCCTTGCCGGCTTGCGCTCACCCTTTCCGCCGCCGCGTTTCGGCGAGCTCAAAAGCGAGATCGTTCGGCTGATCCATCGGATCGAGTCCTTTGGTTGCATCGTCAAAGATATCGACCTCGGCACCGTTGATTTCCCCTCGACCCGCGAAGGCGAGCCGATCTACCTTTGCTGGAAAGCCGGCGAAGGCGAAATCACCTTCTGGCACGGCATCGACGAGAACTTCACCAACCGCAAACCCCTCGAATAGCTCCCCCATGTTGTCATCCCGAGCTTGTCGAGGGACGCCCTTCGACAAGCTCAGGGTGACAACGGGGCGCCCTTTGACAAGTTCAGGGTGACAGGGGAGTGTTTTGTCATCCCGAGCCCGCTTTTGTCATCCCGAGCTTGTCGAGGGACGCCCTTCGACAAGCTCAGAGTGACAACGGGGCGCCCTTCGACAGGCTCAGGGTGACAGTGGGGGCGCCCTTCGACAAGCTCAGGGTGACAGACACGACAGAAGAAAAGCCCGGCGACCAGCGCCGGGCTTTCGTACTCATGCCCTTCGACAAGCTCAGGGTGACAGAGGGCTCAGGCCTTGGTGGCGGTTGCTTCGACCGGGACGAAGTCCTCGGCTAAGCCCTGGAGGCGCACTTCGCCGAACTCGGCCATGTAGGCACCGTTCTCGACGCTGGTGATCTCACCGATCTCCGGGACGCTCGCGAGCTGCGGAATCTTGGCGCGAATCTCTTCGGGGATACGGACCTTGTCGCCGACGCTCAGGCCCGCGCCGTCAAAAAGCGCGTTGAGACCGTCGAGCAGCATCGGAAGCGGGATTCCGTAATCCTCGCTGATGCCGGCAATGGTGTGGGTTTCGCTGATCGCGCAATTGGAACAGCCGCCGAGGTGGAAGCGCGCGAAGACGCGGCGCGCGCCGGCATGCAGCGCAAAAGCTTGATCGACGGTCATATCGGGGGTAAAACGTTGGTCGCTCACGGTCACTCCTGGGATGGTAATTCCCTTATCATTGGATAGAACGTCCCACCGCCCCCGCAGGTTGCGTCCCGTCCTCGCGTCGCAAGAGCGACGAGAGTCGCAACCGGATTGCCGTCGGCAGCTCGCCGTCGGCGGACAAGTATGCGAGTTCTTGCTCGATTCGGGAAACGCGCAGCGAGTCCAAGGCGATGCCGGCGTCCCGGGCGAGGACGCGCAGCGCGTCGCTCTCGTCGGGCGCAAAGGCCTCGTGGGTCGTCTTCTCACCGCACGCGAGAAAGCCGGCGAGTTGCCCGCGAACCATCATCGGGAAGGCCGAAACGCCCGGAACCCCGCTGCCGCCGGTCAGGTCGACGGGTTCGTGGAACGTCCGCATATCGAGAATGGCCGGATCGTTTTCGTCGAGGTCAGCGGATTGCGGAAACGACGAGTGCAACGGCGTGTATCGCGCGCCGAGCCGCGCGTAGAATGCGGCGCCGTTCATCCGCGCATTGTGTTGCGCAACTTCCACCGTACGCGCGATCAAGACGTCGGGATCGGTGATCATCGCGGCTTCGTGCGCGAAACGGCGGATTGCGGCTTCGGCAGCATGACGATCGCGGAAGAAGAGGTCATCGACCCAACGGTCGACGCGCGCGTGAATGAAGCGCGCCGATAAACCAAGTGCAAGCGCGCCGCCAAGCGCGAGCAGCGTCGACGCACGACTGTTTTCCTCAACGATGTGCCCGAGCAGCCACTCGAAGATGATGAACGTGCCGACGACCACGAGCGAAACGAAGGTGTAGACGACGGCGCGGTTGATCACGAAGCCCATGTCGATCACGCGATGACGCAGGATTACGTAGCCGAGACCAAATGGTATCGCGAGGATCGTCAGCGAGACATATTGGCCCCACGCCGTCTCGACGCGAAACGCGAGCAGCACGAACAGCACCGCGAGTCCGGAAAATCCAACCGCAAGCGTGCCAAGCACCCATCGCATGCGGGCGCGCTGGTCGCGAACCGATTCACGGTACGACGTTACGAGCGCGGTCATCGTCGCGGCGATCATGACGAGATAATTCCAAAGATAGAGATTGCTTGCGAACGCACCGCCGCTCGTGCTTCGGGCGAAATAGGCGATGTAGAACGAAATGATTGTCGAGACGAGTGCGACGATCGCGCACGGCACGATCAGCCGTTCGAGGATTCGACGCGTGCCGCTCGTCGCGCGCTCGGGAAACCAGCATGCAAAGGCCAGAACGCCGATCCCGCCCGCGGCAAACGCGCTCTGAAGAAAAACGAACGATACGAAACGTACCGCCAGCGACGGAAAGACGACCGTGTCGTAGTCGATCGCCGCACCGAAACAGACGAGGAAGACCGAAAGCGCGAGCGCTGCATCGTCGCGCGGGCGTCGCCACGCGATGAGTGCGCCGATGACAAGAAAGGCGATCTTCGAGAGGATCGCGACGATGAAGAGTGCCCACGGAACGGGTCCTTCATCGACGACCGCGGTGAGCGTGATCGGTGAGCCGTTGCGCTCGAACGTCATGCGATCGCCCGGAACGGTGGCGCCGATAATGATGCGATGCTTCGCCGATCGGGCGTAGGTGAGCGTATCGCCGCTTCGGATTCCAGCGCGCGCAGCGGGCGAATCGGGTACCACGGTTGTGACCGTCACCTTTGGGTTGCCGATTTCCGCGCTCTGGGCCGAGCTAAAGCCGAACGTCCCGTTGTCGCGCAGATGCGTCATGCTCGCCACCAAGTTGACGGCGCCCACGCAGAAGACGAACGCGATGAGAATCCGAACGACCGCTCGCATTGAGCGGAGATTGGCGATGCGTGCGAAGTACGCCTATAAGCCGGATTCTGTCGAGTGCGACCATCCCTCTGGGATGCGCGTTACCGCGCACCTCGATGCGATGTGGCTCGTTCGGACGGGCAATCCGGGAGCACGAAGCTCCAATCGAGCGATCTTGCTTCAGGTGGGGTTTACCCGAGCCCACGTCACCGTGGAACTCCGTGAGCTCTTACCTCACGATTTCACCCTGGCCCCGGACCTTTAAGCATGTTAGCGAAAGTGGGGGCCCCGCGCAGCGGGGGGCGCGCAGGTGCTTGCACCGGAGCGCCGTTCCAACTGTTCGGGGTCCCCAAAATCTGCTTGCAGATTTTGGGGTGGTATGTTTCTGTGGCACTTTCCTTCAGGTTGCCCTGACAGGACGTTATCCTGCACCTTGCCCTGTGAAGCCCGGACTTTCCTCACCCGTTCGGCCGTAACCGAAGAGCGCGGTCGCCCGGCGTACTTCGCGTGAGCAGTATAGCACGCCGGGCAACACGGGATTGCGCTAGACGCCGTTCTGGTCGAAGATGCCGACGAAGGCGCTGGCTTGCGAGGCGGTGATGCCTTGCGGATACGGACCCGCGGCGGGTGCCGACGATGCAGCCGGGCCGTCGATCAAGTAGAGCGACAGATTGCCGGTGTTGCACGGCAGCGTGTTCGCCGCACATCCGGTCGGGTCGACCTGGCTCGGCGTTTCCGTTACCGTGGTCGCGCCCGACGTCGCATAGAAGCCGACGTTGATATTCGACGCGAGTGCGGTCGACGGAATGCCTTGCAGCGTTTCTTGTCCGACGTTTACGGGACTTCCGAGCGGCGATTGCTGCGCCGGTGTGTTCGTCAAATAATAGCCGAACTGGGTTTGGCCCATGAGCGGCGCGGCGTTGTGGAAGTTGACGCCCATGCCGCCTTTGGTGGTGTTAAAGAGATTGGTGTCGTTGATCGCAATGAGGTTGAGCGTATCGCTTGCGTTGACGGGATGAACTTCCCCGGTGAGCACGAGTGATACGTACGAACCGCCATTCACACCTTGGGTGGTTGAAGATGATGGCAGGCTGATCGCGGTCGACGTTCCCGCGACGTTTACGGTGATGGTGTGCGAACCGGCGGAGTATTGGTTGTAGGCGGTAACGGATCCGTATGCGACCGGACCGCTCGAGTTGACTTTCTGTCCGTCAACGTAGACGTCGACGGCGCCCGCGTCAGCCGATCCGTTCACGAATCGGAAGTACCCGTTGTTCGTACCAAATCCGGGCACGCTGTTGGAGCCGCCGTTACATGCTGCGAGTGAGAGGCCGAATCCGCCCATGAGCGCGATCGTCGCTGCGCGCGTCACGGCACGGCCAATGCTGTTCTTGAACATGTCGCGGTGCATACCGCTAGACCGGGCGAGATCAAACACGGCTGCTCGCCGAGCGGAAAAAGAAAAAGCCCGGTTGCTACCGAGCTTTTCAAATGGTGGAGGCAAGGAGACTCGAACTCCTGACCCTCACGCTGCCAGCGTGATGCTCTACCAGCTGAGCTATGCCCCCAAGATTTGTGCCGCCGCACAGCGGAAGCGACCCGCCCTTATTTGCGAAGGGCGGGTCGTTTCCTGTGGCCTACTTTTGTCGCTTGCGCTGCGCTGCCGTTCGATCTAGCGAACGGCGGGCTTTGTGGACGCGACGACGGGCATGGCAACGGTCTTGCAGCCGGCGGATTTGAGCGTGGCGTTGAGCGCGGAGATCTGCGCGCGCCACGCGTTGTATGCCGTTGCTCGGCCTGTGTACTCGCGCTCTAAGCGCGCGTAGAGAACGAGGCTCGCCTGCGCGAGCGGTTCCTGATTCATCAGGTTCATCACGTCCTCACGAAGCTCGCCCGGTGTCTGGATGAAGTCTTCGAAGTTTTGGGGATTCGAGGTGATCGCGGCAACGCGCGCATCGATCGTGGCGACCGCCGCTTGCAGTTTCGCAACGTTTGCGTCCCCGGGCTTCAGCGTTTTCTTCTGCGTTTCGAGATGCGTCCGAACGCGCGTGTATTCGTTGAGCATCACGTCGACGCGGGAAAGCAGATCGAAGACTTTTCGTTGTTGAGTAAACGCGGCTTCGAATTGCGCTTGCGTCGTCGTGGTGAGCGGATCGGCGATCATCGTCACGGGGAGACGATACGTCTTCCCGTCCAAATGGAACGCGATCGTGTAATGGCCGGGCGGAAGCACCGGGCCTTCGTCCGGCCCGCGGAAGAAGAACGGCGCGCTCGGATACCGGACCGGTCCGTCGACGGTCATGTCGTAGACAAACTGGTTCTTGCCGTCGGTATTGCTCAGCCAGTGCGAGATCGAGTCCTCGCCGGTGAAGACGTCGTGATCGCCCTCGATATGGCGCACGCGGTGTCCCTTCGCGTCGTAGACATCGATCGTCGGCCGCGTCTTGGCTTCTTTCGGAAGCCAGTAGTAGACGGTCGCCGCGACGTTGGGTCCGAAGAGTCCGCCGTTGCCGGCCGCGGGCTGCGACGCGATGAAATCGTTGTAGTTCCCCTCATCGTTGCTGTACGGATTGAGCGCGATGACCGTGCGGGGTCCGATGACGATCGGCGCCGTCGGTTTGACGCATCCTGCGCGCTGCACCGGGCGCAGGTCATCCATCACCCAAATCGCGCGCCCGTGCGTGGCGATAACCATGTCGTCGAAGCGCGGTTGAATTCGGATGTCGCGAATTTCGACCGTCGGCAGATTGTTTTGAAAGGACTGCCAGTTGCTGCCGCGGTCGCAGCTCACGAACATCCCGCGATTCGTACCGGCGTAGACGATGTTCGGGTTGTGAATATCGGGACGCACCGCGCGGACGTACTGTCCGGCAGGAAGCCCGGAGCCGATGCTCGTCCAATGCGCCCCGAAGTCACTGGTAACGAACAAGTACGCCGCGCGGTCGCCCATGACGTGGCGGTCCGCACTCACGTATGCCGTGCCGTCGCGAAGCGTCGACGGCGCGACGGTTTCGATCGCGCTATCCGCGGGGAGCGCCGGCGGTGTCACATTTCGCCAGTGACGTCCTCCGTCGAGCGTGAGATGAACGAGGCCGTCGTCCGAGCCCGTCCAAATCTCGCCCTTGTGCAACGCCGAGGTTTCGATGTCGAGCAGTGTTGCGTAATTCTCCGCGCCTGAACGATCCTGGGTGACGATTTCTTTGGCGAGTTGCTGTTTGGTTTTATCGTTACGCGTGAGATCGGGGCTGATCGCTTTCCACGTGCGCCCTTTGTTGCTCGTCTCGAAAACGACGTTGGCGCCGATGAACGCGATCTTCGGGTCGTACGCCGCAAACGCGATCGGGGCTTCCCAGTCGAAGCGATAGGGCGAGTTCGCGAGCGTGAAATCTTCTTTGGCCGTCTCGCGAACGGGTCGTACGTTCGTGTTGTCGTGCGAGACGTAGTTGTAGACGACGACTTCGCCGTTCTCGGAATCGGCCCAAACGGTGTGGGGGTCGGTGGGGTCGGGGATGGCCCACTCGCCGTCGCCTTCGACGACCTTGAACCAGTCGCGATTGGCGATTCCGCTCGCACCGCTAAACGCGGGACCGCAGAACCCGTTGTTGTCTTGGAAGCCGCCGCAAATCAAATACGGCGTCGTATCGGAGAGGCCCACGCGATAGACTTGCCCGATCGGCAGATTCCGTGCGCTCGACCAATTCGATCCGCCGTTGGTGGAGATCGCAATACCGCCGTCCCCGGCAAGCGCCATGCGTTGGCCGTCGGATGCGATCCACATATCGTGAAGATCCGGATGCACGCCGAAGGCCGACATGTTGAACTTCTCGCCGCCGTCATACGACGTCGCGAGCAACATGCTCACGCCGTACACCGTCTGCGCGCTCGTCGGCGAGACACGAATATGTGAGAAGTAGAAGGGGCGTTGATCGGCGAGCGAATCTTTCGACACCATTTTCCACGATGTGCCGCTATCGTCGCTGCGCCACACGACGCCGTCTTTCGATTCGACCAGCGCAAAGATGCGCGCGGGTTTTGATGGAGCGAACGCAAGGCCGATGCGACCGATCGGCGCGCTCGGAAAACCGTTTCCGGTAACCTGGCTCCACGTCTTGCCGCCGTCGTTCGAGCGGTATAGTCCGTCGTCGGTTGCGCTGCCGCTGGTCATGACCCAGGGGCGCCGGATCGCATGCCACATGCCGGCGTAGAGCAGCTTGGAGTCTTTGGGACTCATCGCGATGTCGCTTGCGCCGGCTTGATCGGAGACGTAGAGGGTCTTTGCGAACGACGCGCCGCCATCGAAAGAGACGTAGACGCCGCGCTCGCTGCTTGGTGCAAAGACGTTGCCGAGAACGCCGATGACGATGTGTTTAGGGTCGCTCGGGTCGACGATGATCCGCGAGATGCCTTCGGCGTCTTTCGGGAACGTCACCGCTTTCCACGACCGGCCGCCGTTGACCGAATGATATAGACCCGTTTCCGGAATCACGTCGTTGCGCGGGTTGGTCTCGCCGGCGCCGATCCAGACGTCGTTGTCATTTGCCGGATTCACGCCGATCGCGCCGACCGACGCGAGGTGGATTGAGTCGGTGATGTTCTCCCACGACGCGCCGCCGTCGGTCGTCTTCCATGCGCCGCCGCCGGCGGTTCCCGCGTAGTACAGCAACGGGTGAGCATCGCTTCCGACGACCGCGCTTGCGCGTCCCTCCGGAAGAGCCGGCCCGATCGAGCGCCATCGCATTTCGTCGATGGGACGCTCGTCCGCGTGCGCGGCAAAGGGAAGAGCGGCGAGCACTAAGGTGCTCGCCGCGATCAGCGCCTTCCAGTTCATCTTATTGACCTGCGTCTTGGACGACGTTCCCGTCGACTTTCACCAGCTGCTTGAGCTCTTTGCTCTGCGTTTCCATCCACTTGCCGCCGTTGAGCTTCCAGGTATCCTGCGATTTGCCGGTCTGCTGCACTTCGTGCTTGCCGTCTTGGCCTTGAAAATCGCCTTCGACCTTGAGCGTCGACGTGAGGACGACGGTGTTGGGATCGGGCTGCGTCAAATCGTCGATTGCGATGTTGCAGCTCGTTCCGTGGAACAGCTTGAGCTGTTGCTTGACCATCCCAATGACATCGTCGCGCTTCTCTTGCTTGCCTTTGAGGTCCACGTTGACGAAATCGGGCGACATCGCGGCAAACGCGGCGTCCATATTCGGGTCGGTGGGGTCGAGTACGGCCGCGCAGGTGAGCTGATACGTGTCGTTGAGTGTCTTTTGCACGTCGGGCGAGACGTCGGCGCGCGCCGGAGCGGTAACGAGCAAAACGGCACTCGCCGAGAGCAGCGCTGATTTGAAGTCCATGAATTTCCCTTTCCGAAAAGCAGCTGGCAGCATGTACTGCCCTGGGAAGGGAGCTGTTTCAGAAAGTTAACAAAAAGGCCCCGCGTCAAGCGAGGCCTTTGATATGGTGGAGACGACAGGGTTCGAACCTGCGACATCCTGCTTGCAAAGCAGGCGCTCTACCAGCTGAGCTACGTCCCCGGAGGGCTCGTCCGAATTCGTCCCGGGGCGCTTTGGCCCTGCCGCGCGAGGATTTGAGACTATTGTCGCGAGCGGCGATTTGCGAGACGATACTATCCCAAATAGAGGTAGTTCCGATGACGTCTCGCACGCTCGGCGGCCTCGCAGCCGTCGTCTTTTTCTTCGGATGCTTCGCCGGCGCTCGAGCCAGCGCCGACAATGACGCCTGCTGGCAATTGCTCTACCGCGCACTCGAACGCAGTGCCGCGTCCCCGCACTCACCATACATCCGCTACAGTGTGGGGATCAACATCACGCAGGACGGCCAGTACTACGAACAGGCACATGCCGACATCGTCTATCGCGACGACGGCATCGCGTACGTCGACGACACACGGTGGGTGCACCCGTTCGTGAGCGCCGCGCTGGAGCCCGGTCCTCCGCTGCTCGGCCCCTATGGTTCGGAGCGCGAGTCGTGGCTCTCGCTGATGGGGCTGCCTGCGCCCGGAGCGCCGCCGGTGATCGCCGACACGCACACGGTTCCGACGCAGCGGTGCGAGGATCGGGGAACGGACACGATTGACGGCGTCGCGTATCAGCATCTCGTCTTGCCCAACTCGGGCCGCGACGCGCCGGGTCTCAAAGAGCTGTGGCTCAACCGATCGACAGCGGCGATTCGCCGCGCCGTGGTGAGCGAGCTCCTGACGTTCCTGGTCGATTATGACGGAACGAAGGCCCGAAAACTCGTCGACTATACGATCGAAGTCGGCCACGTGCATGGCTACGCGGTCGTCACGCGCGTCAACTGGCAGTACACCTATCGCACGTACACGCAATGGTCGACGATCAATGCGGAATACACGTTCGGCAATTTCGGCTTTGAAACGAAGCCGCCGCTGGGTTCGATGTTCGCATCGGTGGCGCCGCTGCAATAGGCGGAATTAGCGTTTCATCGTTCGTAAGTCTCAGCGGTGAGTAAGATGTTCACCTACGAGACCTATTCCGCGTGGCTCATCGCCCTTGCTTGGCTCGCCGGCGGAATCGTCGTCGGCGCGGTCCTAAACCGCTTGATTGCCGCCAGCGTCGCGCGATCCCGGCGCATCGCAAACAACTACTGGCTGGAATTGGCGATCAATTCGTTGCGCGCCGGTATCGTGTTTTGGTGTGCGATTGCCGGCATCTACATCGCGCTGCACACGTCCGTCCTGGATCCGAACATAAAGAAGCTCCTGGATCAGATTCTTCTGATCTTCTGGCTCGCGTCGCTGACCTTCGTCGCGGCAAGAATGGCGGCCGGCGGAGTTACGTTTTACGGCCGTAGCGGAAGCCGGCTCCTATCGGCTTCGCTCTTTGCGAGCGTGGCGCAGTGGACGGTCGTCACGTTCGGCATCCTCGTCATCTTGAGTTCGCTCGGCATCAAGATTACGCCGATCTTAACCGCTCTGGGCGTCGGCGGGCTGGCGGTCGCGCTCGCGCTAAAAGACACGCTCGCCAATCTCTTTTCCGGAATTCAGATCGTCGCTTCGAATCAAATCCGGCCCGGCGACTTCATCCGTATCGACGATGATATGCAAGGATTCGTCCAGGACATCAATTGGCGAAATACGACGATTCGCGACATTCGCAACAACCTGGTCATCATCCCGAACGAGAAGCTTGCGCAATCGTCGTTCAAGAATTTTGCGCTTCCGGTTGAGGAGCTAACGATTTCGGCAGAAGTGGGCGTCGAGTATGGCTCGGATCTCGATCTCGTCGAACGGGAAACGCTTGCTGCGGCTGCGGAGGTGTACGCCGACCTTCATCTCGCGTCCGAGACGCCGCCCGTCGTGCGCTTCCTCGGCTTCGGTGATTCATCGATCAACCTGGCGCTCTTCATGCGGGTGCCGTCCTACGCGGATCAATTCGCGGCACGCAGTGCGCTTATTCGAACGATCTACGCTCGGTACAACAAAGCCGGGATCGGTTTCCCGTTCCCGACGCGAACGGTCTACATGCAGTCGCAGTGAAACATTGACGCGCGAACGTCCGTAAGCCACGCATGAAGTTCATCTTCGTTGCCGCTGTGCTGGCGGTCGTTTCGTCCCTGATTTCCATCGCGACGCCCCTGGACGCCGGCGCCGCACCCGACACGACGATCGATTGTCATGTTGGCTCCTATCGCCTCAGCGACGGCAAGACGGTCGACATCGCTCCGTCCGACCCCGGTACGCTGCGCTGGCGGATGTTCGACGGCGCGACCGGGCAGCTTACGCAAGCGAAGGACGGCACGTGGACGAGCACCTACGGCTGGACCGGCCGTCCCGACGGGAAGACCGTCTCATTCTCCGATTGCAGCGACGGGCAGATCGATTTTGCAGGCGAGCACGGGCGACGCATTGCGTTCGATGTTACCAACACGGTCTTCGAGAGCAACGGCACCAAACTCGTTGGGCGACTCATCCTGCCCAAAGGCCACGAGAAAGTACCGGTCGTTGTGTTAGTGCACGGATCGGAGCACGACTCGGCGCTGCGGTTTTATGCGCTGCAGCGGATGTTTCCGTCGCACGGGATCGGTGCGTTCGTTTACGACAAACGCGGAACGGGACAATCCGGCGGCACGTACACGCAGAATTTTGATGTGTTGGCGCACGACGCCGTCGCCGCGTTGAACGAGGCGAAGCGGCTCGCGGGATCGCGCCTCGGGCGCATCGGCTATCAAGGCGGGAGCGAAGGCGGATGGGTCGTGCCGATTGCGGCCAACCACGTGCACGTCGATTTCGCCATCGTGAGTTTTGGGCTTGCGGTCACGATCATGCAAGAAGATCAGGAAAGCGTCGCTCTCGACATGTACTTTCACCACCGCTCGGCATCAGACACGGCGAAGGCGTTGAAACTCGCGCGGGCAGGGGAATACGTCGTCGAGACCGGCGGAAAGCACGGATACGAAACGTTCGATCGACTGCGGCGCATGTACCGATCGGAGCCGTGGTACAAGTACGTGCATGGCGACTTTCTCTTTCTGGTCTTGCCGCTCGATGCACAGCAGATCGCGCAAGCCGCCGCGAAGTACGGCACCGATACAACGCCGTTCAACTACGAGCCGATGCCGGCCTTACAGCGCTCGACAACGCCCCAGCTTTGGGTGCTCGGCGCCGACGACCTCGATGCCCCAAGTGCGGTGACCGCAAGCCGCATTCGGTCGCTGATTGCCGACGGGAAGCCCTACACGCTCGCGGTCTATCCGCGCGCAGAGCATGGGATGACGCTGTACGAGCTCGATGCCAAAGGTCAGCGCCTATCGACCCGCTTTGCGCCGGGATATTTCACGATGATGGCGGACTTTATCAGGACCGGTGCAATCGGCAATCATTACGGTAACGCGCAGATCACACAGCCGCTGTCATCCTGAGCGGAGGCGCGCAGCGCCGCAGTCGAAGGATCGCTACGAATCAATGCCCCGAGGCAATCCTTCGACTACGCTACGCTTCGCTCAGGATGACAGCGCGCGGCAGCCGAAAGCGCCCTGATCGGCACCTGTGCAGCAATGGGATAGAGCGCCCCTGATCGGTCTGCGACAATGCAGACGTGCCGTTCCGCTTCGTCAATCATCCGCTCGTTCTCTGTGCGTTTTCGCTGCTGATTCTGTGGACCGCCGCCTATCTGGGATCGCGCTACCGTAAACAGCGCGATCTCGACGGCGAGGAGAAAGACGAACTCAATCTCGTCGCCGGCGGCGTCCTTACGCTGCTCGGGTTGATTATCGGGTTCAGCTTTTCGATGGCGGTTGGGCGTTTCGATCTGCGTATGGCGAGCGAAGCAAATGAAGCAAACGCGATTGGAACCGAATACTTGCGGGCCGAGCTCCTCGATGCCGATCACGCAACGGCATTACAGACGGGATTGGCGAGGTATCTGGCTCAGCGGATCGAGTGGTACCGTACGCGGGATGCGCGAAACGTTCCTCGAGTCGAACGACTGCAAAACGCGACCGAACATACGATGTGGGCGATCGTGCGATCGGCCGCAACCGCGAGGGAAACCCCGGTGCGCGCGCTGGTCGTTTCGGGCATGAACGATGTGATCGACGACGCCGGCTATACCAAAGCGGCGTGGGCCAACCGGATTCCGCGTACCGCATGGGTGCTGATGATTCTTATCGCGGCGTTCGCCTCGGTCTTGCTGGGGTACAACGTTCGCAGCGCGTCCGCACGCTTCCGCGGCATTTATTTGCTTCCGATCACCGTCTCGATTGCGCTCTTCTTGGTCGCTGACTTGGATAGCACGCGCGGCGGCCTCATCATGATTTCGCCAAACGACTTACTGGCGCTTCAAGATCAGATCAACAGCCAATGACCACGTCCGGAACTAGCGGGACGTAGGACAGACCGTGCGCCCGTTCTCCACGAAGGTGAACCGCTGGGGGCTTGGCTTACCGAGAGCGACGGCGATCCAATCGGCGGACGTCCACGATGATTTGGGTCGCGGCGCAAAGTCGTAATCGACGACAATGCGGTCGCCGTCGCGACGTACCGCGCGAATGTGAAGGGGCTGACCGGAGCCGCCGTACGACGAACGCGCAATGAGCGCAACTTCGTGGGTCGACCACCACGCGGCCGGCGGGGCGAACGGCTTATTCTGCCGGCCTACCGCAGCGGGAAGCAGCGTCTGCTGCCATTGCGCAGATGACGTCAACACCGCACAGTATGGTTGATCCTCAGGCGTCCACCGGCGAACGAAGACTTGGAATTGATTGGGTGTCATGACCGTGTAGTCGACCGGCTTGGAACGCGTTGCCGCGAGATTTTTGAGCGTCTGACCTCGGAAGCTGTACTCTTTCTTGCCGTCGATCGCGATGAAATCCCAAATCTGCCAACGGCCGTCAATGCGATGAAGCACGACCTTCATCTGCAATGCCTCTGCGCGGCTTTTTGAGAGCCCCGCCATGACGCGCGTCGGAACGGTCGCGACGTTGCCCTCGATGATGGCCTTTGACGGCGTCGCTCCGAACATGGCCACCTGGCACCCGCAGAACGGGTCGTAATCGAGGACGAGTTTCCCGCTCTTATTCGCTTTGTCGGCTTCATCGAGCAGCTTGACGGT
>DASSZO010000281.1:0-21098 GCA_035702815.1 Candidatus Aquilonibacter sp.
AGCCAAGCCAATTCCGCGATCGCGTCGCTCAAGCAGCAGATGCCGGCCGCGCAAGCGCGAATGAACGACGCGCAAAACAAACTCGCGTCGTTCGAAGCACAGCACCGCATTGCGGATATCGACGAGCAGACCAAAGGTACGATCTCGTCGATGGCGTCGCTCGATGCCAAGATCAGCCAGCTTAAAGCCGATCAGCAGCAGCAGCAGGCGCAACTCGCGTCCGCAACGTCGCAGATGGGGTCGACCCCATCCACGATCAACGGCAACACCACGGTTTCGCAGAACCCGGTCGTCGCGCAGTTGCAGAATCAGCTCACGCAGGTCGAAGTACAACTCGAACAAGCCGAGCAGCAATATACCGATCAGCACCCGACCGTGATCGCGCTCAAGCAGCAAAAGGCACAGCTGCAGTCGCAGATCGCGCGCGAGCAGCAGACGGTCGTTTCGGGTCAGAGCCAAATCCCGAATCCGGTCTACGAACAGCTCCAACAGCAGGCGGCAAACGATCGCGCGGCGATTGCAGCCGATAGCGCGCAACTGACCGAACTCGCTCGCCAGCAGAAGGCGCTCGCACCGCAGCTCGCGGCGCTGCCCGCGCAAACGGCGCAACTCGCCGACCTCCAGCGTGACGCGAAAGCCGCAGAAGACGTCTACGGCGCGCTGCAGCAGAAGTTCGTCAACGCACAAGTCGCATCGGAGACCGCGTTGTCCGACGTGACGATCACGCAACCGGCGAGCCCGTCGGATGCGTCGGTCAAACCGAGCCTGATCCTCAACTTCCTCATCGCGCTCGTCCTCGGTGCCGTCCTTGGCGTGACCGGCGCGCTGCTGCTCGACTATCTCGACAACTCGATCAAAGAGCCGCAAGAAGTCGAAGAAGAACTTGCGCTGCCGCAACTCGGTTCGATTCCGCTCGTGCAGTTACGCAACGGCGAACCGGTGGTCCCGTGGGTGAAGGCGCTGGCGCTCGAGTCGTTCATTCAACTCGTGACCAACATGAAGTACGCGACCGATCAGCCGTTGCGTTCGCTCGCCGTCATCAGCCCGATGCAGGGCGACGGCAAGTCGACGATCGCGCTCAACATCGCGCTCGCGCTCAACGAGATCGAAGGACCAGTCTTGCTGGTCGACGGCGACCTGCGTCGTCCTTCGCTGCACGCGAAGCTGCGGCTGCCCAACGATCGCGGTCTCTCCGACATTCTCGTCGGACAGGCGACGCTCAACGACGCGATTCAAGTGGATGAAAAGAGCGGGCTCGCCGTCATGACGAGCGGCACCGCGACGCCGAATCCGATCAAACTGCTGGAATCGCAGCGTTTCGATGCGCTCATCGAAGAGCTCTACGGCCGGTATTCGACGATCGTCTTCGACGGCGCCGCGCTCGTGGGCAACGTCGATTCCGCGGTGCTCGCGCGCCGGGTCAACGGAAGCGTCCTCGTGCTCTCGCATGGATCGACCGATCTTCGTGAGGCCAGCGGCGCAATGAAACGTTTGCAGCGGATGGGCGTCAAGAACGTACTTGGTTTCGTGCTCAACCGCGTGGAACCACGTCGCGCCGATTACACGCCGTACGGCCATGACGTACCGCGCCTGTACTCTGACGACGCACCCATTGTTGCAGCAACGCGCTGATCTTGTACGAATCGGGAGCAGTCATGTTCGACGCGGGGGGACGAACGGTAGTTCATCTTATCGAACCACAACATCTGTTCGTCCCCGCCCTCGTCGACGTGTTTTCGGAAGCCGGCTTGTTCGTCGACTACGTGAGCGCTGAGATCGATCCCCGGCGGCTGCTCGACGATCAACCGGACTTGATCTTCATCGACACGGATTTCCTCAACGAGCCGCTCGAGGGCGTTCGGCTGGCACACGTGCTCGCGCCGCGCGCGCAGATTTACGTCTACTCGACGGCGACGACCGAAGCGATTACCCGTGCATTCTCGAGCGCCGGCGCCGACGTGGTGATGGAAAAGTCGGCCGACCGGCGCTCGATCGTCCAAGGCTTACGGGAGGTCGACCGCCGTCGGCGGCAGCGCCACATGCACGAGTAAGGTCGTGCTGGGACTTCGCCCGACCGGCGCGAAGAAGCTGAACCCTGATGCAGTCCCCGAACCCCACGACCGAACTTTCCAAGACGTACGACCCTGCGAACGTCGAGCCGCGCCTCTACGATTTCTGGGAGCGATCGGGCTTCTTTCACGAAGAGCCCGACCCCGCGCGTCCGCCGTTCATTATCCCGATGCCGCCGCCCAACGTCACCGGCCGCGCGCATCTCGGGCACGGATCGACCTACACGCCGATGGACGTCCTTACGCGGTATCACCGTATGCTGGGCGACAACGCCGATTGGCTGCCGGGGCTCGATCACGCCGCCATCGCGACGGAGGCCGTGCTGGTTCGCGAGCTTTCTAAGGAAGGCACGTCGCGAGACGCGATGGGGCGCGAGCGTTTCGTCGAGCGGGCGTGGGAGTGGTCGCGCACCTACGGCGGCACGATCAACGAACAGTTCCGAAAACTCGGGTTCGGTCCGGACTGGGAGCGGAGCCGCTTCACGATGGACGAGCAGCTCTCCGCCGCCGTCCGCAAAGTCTTCGTGGCGCTCTATCGCGAAGGACTGATCTACCGCGGAAAGCGCCTGATCAACTGGGATCCGAAGGGCCAGACCACGGTCTCGGATGCCGAGATCGACCATGTCGATCGCGACGGGTCGCTTTGGCACATCACCTATCCGTCCAAGGACGGCGCCTATTCGATCGAAATCGCGACCACACGTCCCGAGACCATGCTCGCCGACGTTGCAATCGCCGTGCATCCCGCGGACGCGCGTTACGCCCATCTGATCGGCAAATCGGTTCTCGCGCCGCCGTTGCTTGCGCGCGAAATTCCAATCATCGCCGATGACGTCGTCGACATGTCGTTCGGCACCGGCGCGGTCAAAGTGACGCCCGCGCACGATGCGACCGATTACGATATCGGACAGCGCCACAATCTCCCAATGCCGTCGATCATGGACTTCGAAGCGAAGATTTCGGGCGACGAGGTCGACGTCGGGACGTACGCGGGACTCGACCGATACGAGGCGCGCAAACGGATCGTCGATGATCTGCGCGAAAAGCAGTTATTGGTCAAGGAAGAGCCGCACCGCCTTGCGGCCGCCATCAGCGAACGCTCCGGCGACGTGATCGAGCCGCTGCTGTCGCTGCAGTGGTTCGTGAAGATGAAACCGCTCGCCGAACCCGCGCTTGCAGCGTACCGTGACGGTCGCCTACGCTTCGTTCCGGAGCGCTACGGGCGCACGTACGAGCAGTGGCTGGACAATATTCGCGACTGGAACATTTCGCGCCAACTATGGTGGGGGCATCAGCTGCCGGTTTGGTACACCGCAGCGGGTGACGTCGTTGTCGCGGAGACGGAAGAAGAAGCGATTCAGATGGCACGCGAGCGATTCGGTACGACCGAATTGACGCGCGACCCGGACACGCTCGACACGTGGTTTTCCAGCGGGATTTGGCCGTTTTCGATTCTGGGCTGGCCGGAAAAGACGCCGGAACTCGACCACTGGTATCCCTCGCAAGTGCTCATCACGGGCTGGGAGATCATCTTTCTCTGGGTCGCGCGCATGGTGATGCTCGGCATGCACTTCGCGGGCGAAGTCCCGTTCCCGACCGTCTTCATCTCGCCGCTCGTTTTCGACGCCCAAGGACGTAAGATGTCCAAATCGCTCGGCAACGCGATCGATCCGATGGATCTCGTCGAGCGGTATGGTGCCGACGCGTTCCGCATGGGCATCCTGCGACAGATGCGCTTAGAAGGACAAGAGATTCGGTTCCAAGAGTCGCGCTGCGAAGAGGCACGCAACTTCAACAACAAGATGTGGAACGCGACCCGGTACATTCTGTCGTTGCCCGAAGGGCTGCCGCGGGCGATGACGCTTCCCAAAGCCGAGACACTCACGCAGGCAGATCATTGGATTTTAACGCGCTTGCACGACGCGATCGTCGGCGTCACCGAAGCATTCGATCGCTTCGACTTCGGCTCGGCGGCGGAGCTCTTGTGGCGCTTCGTCTGGTACGAATTCTGCGATTGGTATCTGGAAGCGACCAAAGTCGAGCAGAATCGCGCTACCCGCGCATCGGTTCTGTCGTTCGTATGGAACAACGCGATGCGGCTGCTGCATCCGATCTGTCCGTTCATCACCGAAGAGATTTGGCTCGCGCTGCCGCACGACGGCGTCACCGTCATGACGGCATCGTGGCCGGACCGTTTCGAGATTCCGGTCGACCGCGAGGCGGCGCAAGCGTTCGAAGCCCACATGGCAGCGAGCGAGTCGATCCGCCGGCAAAAGCAAGAGCTGCAGTTGCCGCCGTCGTCGAAGCCGCCGGTTCGGATACCGGCCGATCTTGCCGCGGCCGTCAAAGCGGCGGTTGCAACCTTCACCCCGTCGGCAGCCGGCGCGACCCTCAGCGAGGATCCGGCGTTGCACGGCGGCATCGCGGCGATCATCGTCGACGCGCCGAAGGACGCACTCGTCGATCGCTACCGAAAAGACGCCGCCCGCCTGCGTTCCGAAGTGGAACGCGGGGAGAAGAAGCTCGGCAACGCGCAGTTCACCGCCAAGGCGGCACCGGAAGTCGTTGCGAAAGAGCGTGAGAAGCTCGAGGCGTATCGCTCCGAGCTGCAGCGAGTTGAGGCGGCAATGGCCGCCATAGGAGAACGTGCATGACGACGACAGAGCAAGGGCGGGTGTTGATCGAGAGCAGCGAGATCGGTCGCGTGATCGCGCGGCTCGCGCATCAGATCCTCGAACCCGACGATGCGCAGTCGGGCGTCGTGCTCATCGGCATTCGACGCGGCGGTGAAGCGCTCGCGCAGCGCCTTGGCAGCGAAATCGAGCGCATCAGCGGCAAAGCCCCGGCGCTCGGATTTCTCAACATCAATCTCTATCGCGACGACCGCGTAACGCACGAGATGCCCGAATCGCAAATTCCGGTCGACATCAACGGACGTCTCGTCGTCGTTGTCGACGACGTGCTCTTTACCGGGCGCACGATTCGCGCGGCGCTTGACGCGGTCACCGATCTCGGCCGTCCGTCGGCCATTCGGCTCTGCGTGCTCGTTGACCGCGGGCTGCGCGAATTGCCGGTGCAGCCCGACTACGTCGGACGTTCGATTCCCACCAGCCGGCGCGAGCGCATCAAAGTTGCCCTCTCCGGCTCGCCCGCATCTTCCGATGAGGTATCGATACTTGCGGCTACGCCGTAGCCTCATCGACCTGAGCGATCTTTCGGGAGAAGAGCTCGAGTACGTTTTCGACCGGACCCGTTCGTTTGAAACCGAGCCGCCCGGTCCGCTGCTCGCCGGAACGGCGGTCGTGAACTTGTTTTTTGAACAGAGCACGCGAACGTTTACCTCGTTCAATCTCGCGCAGCTGCGGTTGGGCGCGCACGTCGTCAATCTCGCACCGGGCGATTTGAGCCTGGCAACCAAGGGCGAGACGATCGAAGATACGGTCGTCACACTGGCGGCGATGGGCATCGGCGCGATCGTGGTGCGCCACTCCGAGGCCGGGTTTCCGGCGCGCATCGCGAGCGTTTTCGACGGTCACGTCGTCAACGCCGGCGACGGCGCCCACGCGCACCCGACGCAAGCACTGCTCGACATTTATACGCTCCGCGAAGAGTTCGGTAAAATCGCCGGGCTCAACGTCGCGATCGTCGGCGATATCCTTCACTCGCGCGTCGCGCACTCCACGATCAACGGCCTGCGATCGCTCGGAGCGAACGTCGTCTTAGTGGGTCCGGAGTTCTTTCTTCCCGGAAACTACGCGCGTGACGGGGTCCGCATCGAACGCAGTCTCGACCGCGTGATCGCGGACGTCGATGCGATCATGCTGCTGCGCATTCAACGCGAACGCTTTGCTGCAATGCCGATGAACGACGGTGAGTACATTGCGGAGTTTCAACTCAACGCCGGCCGCCTCGCTCGCGTTCCCGAGCGCACGATCGTCATGCATCCGGGGCCATACAATCGCGGAATGGAACTCGACGAGAGCGTTCTGACGTTCGCGGGATGGCGATACGCGATGCAGGTTCATCACGGCGTCTACATCCGTATGGCGGTTCTCGATTTTCTCGTCAACGGCATCATGGCGCGGGCGTGATCGTCTCTGGAGGACGGCTCGTGGATCCGGCGGTGCCGATCGATGCGTTGCGCGACGTACGCATCCGCGACGGCGTCATCGTCGAAATCGGCGAGCATCTGCAGCCGCAGGCCGACGAAACGGTCTTCGACGCAAGCGGTGCGATCGTCGCACCCGGGTTCATCGACATGCACGTGCATCTGCGCGAGCCGGGTTATCCGCACAAGGAAACGATTCAAACGGGAACGCGTGCGGCCGCGCACGGCGGTTTTACCGCCGTCGCCTGTATGCCGAACACAAATCCGGCGCTCGATACCGCGGCCGTGCTCGACGACCTCGCCGGACGCATCGAACGCGACGCGTGCGTGCGCGTGTATCCGATCGCCGCGATCACGCGCGGGCGCAAGGGAGGCGAGCACGTGGATTTCGGCGCGCTGCACCGTGCCGGTGCCGTTGCTTTTTCAGACGACGGGAACACCGTGATGAACGCACGCGTGCTGCGCGACGCCGCGCTTGCCGCAAGCGCGATTCCCGGCGTTTTTATCTCGCATGCAGAGGACGAGCATCTCAAAGGGGACGCGGTCATGCACGAGGGCGTCGTGTCACGCGAACTGGGATTGCCCGGCAGTCCCGCCGTCGCCGAAGACGTGATCGTGTGTCGCGACCTGGCGATCGGCGCGGAGACCGGCAAGGCGTGGCATATCGCGCATCTTTCCACGCGCGGCGCGCTCGACGCGCTGCTCCATGCGCGCGCCCACGGCGGACGCGCGACCTGCGAGGTCACACCGCACCATCTGTTGCTCACGGATGAGACCGTGCGCGAGCGCGGCGCGGAGGGCAAGGTCAACCCGCCGTTGCGAACGCAAGACGATGCATCCGCACTGCGGCAGGCCGTGCGCGACGGCGTCATCGACGCCTTTGCAACCGATCACGCTCCCCATACCGCACAAGAGAAGAGCGGCGATCTACGCGCGGCGGCGGTCGGCTTTACCGCGCTCGAAATTGCGCTGGGCGCGTACGCGCGAGCGTTGCCCGATCTCCCGATGCTGCGCTTCGTCGAATTGCTCTCGACCAGCCCCGCGCGCATTCTCGGCGTGCCCGGCGGTACGCTTGCCCTCGGCGCTCCCGCCGACATCACGATCTTTGCCGATCGCGCGTGGCGCGTCGATCCGGCTGCATTCGAATCGAAAGGGAAGGCGACCCCGTTTTCGGGCTGGGAACTGCCCCGAAAGGCGCTCGCAACGATCGTCGGCGGGAACGTCGTCTACGACGCTCGCCGCTGATCCGCGTTGCTTGACTCGGCTATTTCGTCGCGACGCCGTACATGATGTACCGCCACGTCGGCGGGGTGACGGTATTGAGCACCTTACGGTCGACCGATGCGAGCATTTGCCGTTGACGTTCGTTTCGGCCGAACGTGCCCAGCACGCCGGTCGTCGCGTACTTCACATCGGAAAAGTCTCGTAAAAAGTCGAGCATCTCGTCGACCGTCACATAGCGCCATGCGTTGCCCCAACGGACGAACGTCGAGCGGAAGAACTTGTGCAGACCGGATCCCGAAAGGTTCTCGGCAAACAGCAAACGGCCGCCGGGTCGTAACGCACGATACATCGAGGCGACCGCTTTGCGTTGCCGTTCGATCTCGCCGTTATGGCCCACGCCTCCGAGCACCGACTTGAAGATGATCACGTCGAAGCGGTTCTCGTAGGGAATCTCGGTAGCGTCGATGTCCGCAAACCGGACGTTCTCGAGCAGCCCGTGGCGCTCGATTAAGGGACGCGCGCCGGCCTCGCACCGTTCGAGGTCGCTGCAGAGCACGTGATGGCCGTGCGTCGCGAGCCATGCCGACAATCCGCCTTGGTTCGCTCCGATCTCGAGGCAATCAAGCGGGCCGTCCGCTAATCTGCCGTGACGCTCCCAATAGGGAAGCGCCGCCGACCAATTTCCGACGTCCCACTTCAGAACGTCGGCCGTCATCAGGGTCACGCCAGCATGCTACCCCGCGTCGAGCCGGTAGTAACCTCGCTAGCGGTGGAACAGCGGCGTCTGGATCAGGCCGTTGATCACGAACTGGACGGCGAGCGCCGCCAAAATGATGCCGAGCACGCGCGTGACCACGTGGATGCCGGTCGTCCCTAAACGATGCATGTAACGGGTCGCACCGCGCATGCACAGCCACGTGATCGCAAGCGCAAGCGCGTATGCTCCGAAGACGATGAGGTACCGCACCACGCTCCCGTGCGCGAGGCTGACGACGAGCATCACGGTCGCAAGCGTGCCCGGTCCCGCAATCATTGGAATCGCCAGCGGAAAAACCGCCGGGTTCTCGCCTGCTTGCGCTTCGCGCTCTTCATCGCTTGTCGCGCGAGAGCTGTTTGCGCGCGCGAAGAGCATGTCGATCGCAATGAGGAAGAGCAGGATGCCTCCCGCGATTCCGAATGCGGGCAGCGTGATTCCCAGGTATTCAAGGACCACCGGGCCGACGATGCCCATCACGAGCATCACGCCCGCCGCGACCAGTACCGCCTGATCGACGATGCGAACCCGCTTGGTGGGCAGGCAGTGCGAGGTCGAGGTGACGGTCAGCGGGATCATTCCGATGGGGTCGATGATCGTGATCGCCGTTGCAAACGCCGTCGCGGCAAACTGCCAGTCCATGGCCCAGCCGTTATTTCCAGGTCCGCGCCACCCCTTCGGCCAACCTGCAGTCCCTCAGGATGACCACTACGCCTGCAGCTCTGTTTCTCGCCGACGGCTCGCGTTTCGACGGGTACGGCCTCGAGTATCGCGGCCTCGCCTTCGGCGAAGCCGTTTTTTACACCGGAATGACCGGCTATGAGGAGGCGCTGACCGATCCGTCCTACGCGGGACAGATCCTCACGTTCACCTATCCGCTCATCGGGAACTACGGCATTTCCGGGAGCGCCGCCCAGTATCCGCGCGCGTGCGTCGCGGGCATGGTCATCAAGCAGATCGCACATCGTCCTTCGCACTATCTTTCGAAGATCGACCTCCCGTCGTGGCTCGACGAGCAGTCGATTCCCGCCCTCGTCGGTGCCGACACGCGCGCGATCACGATTGCGCTGCGCGAGCACGGGACGATCTGGTCCGCGCTGGCCGTCGGTGAAGAAGCGATGGAGCGCGCGGAACGCGAGCTCACCGAGTTCGTGCGGCGAGCGACGACCAAAGAGCTCGTGCCCAGCGTCGCGGTACGCGCGCGGCACGTCGAAGGAACGCCCGGCGGCAAGCGGGTCACGCTGATCGATTGCGGCGTCAAAAAAGCGATCTTACGCGAGCTCACCGCGCTCGGCAGCGAGGTCACGGTCGTGCCGTACAACACGACGGAAGAAGAACTGCTCGCGGACGATCCGGACGCGATCTTCATTTCACCCGGCCCCGGCGATCCGACCGACCTTCCCGAAACGATCGAAACGCTGCGCGCGCTCTTAGGCCGAAAGCCGCTCTTCGGTGTCTGTTTGGGACACCAGCTTCTGGCGCTTGCGTGCGGGGCGAAAACGTATAAACTTCCCTACGGCCATCGCGGCGGAAATCAGCCGGTAAAAGACCGTACGCACGATCACGTGCTCATTACCGCGCACAATCACGGCTACGCCGTCGATGGCCGCACGCTCCCGAGCGATCTCGAAGAGACGATGACGAATCTCAACGACGGCACGAACGAGGGCTTTCGCCATCGCTCGCTGCCCGTTGCAGCGGTGCAGTTCCATCCCGAAGCGTCGCCGGGGCCGTTCGATGCCCGCCGCCTCTTTGCCGAATGGCTCGGCTCCGTGCGTTAATCGCGTTTGTCGCTTGCGTCTGCTTTGCGCAAGCGGCGCTCGCACAAACGCTGCAGCGGCTCACGGTCACGCAACTAACGCTCTCGGCGAATCAGGGACGCCCGCAAGTGGAAGTCCCGTTCGATCTGATCGTCACGGCGCGCGTTCGCGAGCGGGTCTCGGAACTGCGCAACCTCGATCTTCCCGTGCTCAGCGACGTCGAATTGCTCGGCGATTCCCAAACGATCGTAAGCGATGCGCACGGCACGACGTACACCGAACGTATTCGCGTCGTCGC
Organism: Candidatus Aquilonibacter sp.; assembly: GCA_035702815.1. Taxonomy (GTDB): domain Bacteria; phylum Vulcanimicrobiota; class Vulcanimicrobiia; order Vulcanimicrobiales; family Vulcanimicrobiaceae; genus JAMXLG01. Next base: position 10,214 of record DASSZO010000281.1, read on the forward strand.
GCACCACAGCGGCACGATCACGATCGATCCCGTGACGCTCGATGCGGTCGACGCACGTGACGGTCGCGCCAAACGATATTCCTCGAACTCGCTCACGTTGACGATCGGCGGCGGGATCGCGGCGGTCGCGCCGCACGTCGACGTCCTGGGGATCCTGTTTACGCTGCTGCGCTGGGCGATCGGAGTCGCGGCGCTGATCCTGATCGTCCGCCTGTTCGTACGCCGGCGCCCCGCGCCGCGAGCGCAACCGGTCGCACAACCGTTACCGCCGCCGGTGCCCGTTGACAGGACGGCGCCCACGCGGGAAGACCTTTTGCGAGACGCGCGCGTCACGCTCGCCGCGCATCGAGATCGCGCGACCGTATTGCAGATTCGCACGATTGCGCGCGGCATGGTGGGCGCAACGGACGCCGAAACGCTCGGTGATGTGCTCGAACGAACGCAGGCCGGCGACCGCGTGATGCGCGACCTTCTCATCGCGCTCGAACGCGCCGCGTTCACCTACGATGACGACATTCCGACGGCGGTGGAGCGCGTGCTCCTCGCGCTGGATGCGGCCACCCGATGACGCGCCATCCGCGCCTGTTGGCGCAAGCGTTGCATCGAACGATCGTGGGCCAAGACGGCGTCGTCGAAGCGCTGGTGCTCGGTTTGCTCGCCAACGGACATGTCTTGCTCGAAGGGCCGCCCGGCCTTGCCAAAACGCTCGCCTGTCGCGCCCTCGCGAGCGCACTCGACGGTGAATTCAAGCGCATTCAATTCACGCCGGACTTACTCCCGAGCGACATCGTCGGCACCCGCATCTTCGATCAGCACGAGAGCCGCTTCTCGACCGTGCTCGGACCGATCTTTGCCAACGTCGTCCTTGCCGACGAGATCAATCGGGCGCCGGCGAAAGTGCAATCCGCGTTGCTCGAAGCGATGCAAGAGCGGCAAGTGACGATCGGACCGCAATCGCATCCGCTCCCCGACCCGTTCATCGTGATGGCGACGATGAATCCGCTCGATGCCGAAGGCACCTACGCGCTTCCGGCGGCGCAGATGGACCGGTTTCTCGTCAAGGTCGACGTCGGCTATCCGAATCGCGCGGAGGAACTCGAGATTCTCGAACGCTTTGCGATCGGGGACACGCAGCCCGCGAGCGCGGTCGCGACGCTCGGCGACGTTCAAGCGTGGCGCGCGGCGGCGCACGCGATCCACCTCGATGACAAACTCAAAAGGTACATCGTCGAGCTAGTGGCGGCGACCCGCGAACGCGAGACCACCTACGTCGATTTTGGCGCGAGTCCGCGCGCGACGCTTGCGATCGCTCACCTGGCGCGCGCCAAAGCGCTCCTCGACGATCGCGATTTCGTCGTTCCGGATGACGTACGAGCCGTTGCGCCGCTCGCACTGCGTCATCGCATTGGATTCAACTTCCGGGTCACTACCGAGAACGTCGGCGCGCCCCGCGTCTTGGAACGCTTGATCGCAAGCGTTCCCGTTCCCTAAATGGCGCACTCCTCGCTTCGGGACGCGCTGTTGCGCGGGAAACGGCGTCCCCGCCGATTCGGAGCCGGCTCGCCCACGACGTACCGCGGCGACGGATATGAATTCGTCGAATTGCGCACCTATGTGCCCGGAGACGATGTGCGTCGCATCGACTGGGCCGCAACGGCGCGTGCGGGCGAATTACAGACGCGCGTCGTGCTCGAAGACGTCGCGCTGACGTTGGCGTCCTTCGTCGACGACTCACCGTCAATGCGGGTTGGACGCAAGCGGATGCTGCTCGACGCCGCGCTCGAGGTGCAAGATGCGTGGTACGGCGCGTCGCAATCGGGTGACCGATTACTGCGCATAACCTCCGGCAACGTCACGCATCCGGCCGCTGCGACGCAGGATCCGTTCGAGCTCGCTGCCGTTCTCGCCGTCGCGAACGCTGCGCTTCCGCGGGGGGCCGCACTTTTGGGCGTAAGCGACTGGCTCGATCTCGAACCCGAATGTGAAGAGATGATGGTGCGGCTTGCGCAGCGCTGCGATTGCACCGCGCTCATTGCGCGCGATCCTTGGTACGAACGCTTGCCGCTACACGGCTTTGTGCGTCTGCGCGGTGCCGAAGGAGGCCACGCTCGAATCTGGATCGGTCGGCCCGAACGGGAACGTTTCGCGCGCGCCGTTCGCGAGCGCGAGCGCACCCTACAGACCCGGCTCGCCGCGCTCGGCTGGCGGACGGCGGTTTTCGAGGAGCATGACGGCGCGGCTGCGCTCCATGACGCGTTCGCATGAGCTTCGATCACCCGCTCTACCTTATTCCCGCGGTGCTCGCGGCACTTTTCGCCGGGGCGCTGCTGCTCGGCGCCGAGCAGCGCATGACCGCGCGCGACTTGATGTACTCGGACATCGATGTCTTCATTGATTCCGTTCGTCCGCGCCTGTGGATCGCTCGTCTCTTTCGCGCGCTGTGGATCGCGGCGCTAGCGTGCGGAGCGCTCGCGATTGCAGGCCCGCACCTCGCCGTTCCGCTGCCTGCGCGCGACGGCGCCGTCTTTATCTGTATCGACACGTCGGGCTCCATGAATTCGACCGACGTGGAACCGACGCGTGCTGCGGCGGCGAAAGCGGCGGCTGCCGCATTCATCGATGCCGCACCCGCCGGAATCAAAGTCGGCATCATTGCGTTCGCCAGCGGTTCCGCCGTCGTCGCTCCGCTCTCGCGCGATCACGCGGCGGTCAAGGCGGCGCTGGCCGATATTCCCTCTCCGAACGGCGCAACGGCAATCGGCGACGCACTGGCGCTCGCGGAACAACATCTCGGTTCGACCGGGCATCGCGTCATCGTCCTGATCACCGACGGCGTGAACAACGCCGGAACGGACCCACAGGCGGTCGCACAACAGCTGGGATCGCAGCACGTTCCGGTCTATACCATCGGAATCGGCACGCCGAACGGCGACATCATCGGCGGCGAGCAGTCCACGATCGATGAAGGCGCGCTCCGCGACTACGCGGATGCCAGCGGCGGCGCATACGCCCGCGTCGAAAGTGCGACGCAACTTCGCAATGCACTCGCGCATTTGGGAACCGTGACGATGTTGGAACGTCAGGACGTGCCGCTGTCGTTGCCGCTCGCGCTGGCAGCCGCAGGATTGCTCGCGATAACGTTGTTTGCTGGTTTGTCTACCGGGAGAGTACCGTGAATCTTGAATCGAGCCGCGCGCAGTACGACAGCGGACCGTTGAGCGAATCGACCGTCGCCCGCGACCCGTTCGAGCAAATGAAAAACTGGCTTGAAGTCGCCTACGCGACACCTGCGATCGAGGAACCCAACGCGATGTGCATCGCGACGGCCGGCCGTGACGGATCGCCCTCGGCGAGAATGGTGCTCTTGCGGGGCCTCGACGATCGCGGGCTGGTCTTTTACACGTCGTACGGCAGCCGCAAAGGGCGTCAAATCGGCGAGAATCCCCGCATCGCCGTCACGTTTTATTGGGCACCCTTGCACCGTCAAATACGGATCGAGGGATCGGTCTCCCAACTGCCCGAGGATGAATCGGATGCCTACTTCGCATCGCGTCCACGCGGTCACCAACTTGGCGCCTGGGCGTCAGAACAAAGCGAAGCGGTTGAATCCCGCGAGCTTCTCGACGAGCGCTTGGGGCATTTCGAAGAACGCTTCGACGAGCAAGAGGTCCCGCGCCCGCACTCATGGGGCGGCTACTTGATTCGTCCCGACCGTTTCGAATTTTGGCAAGGCCGCCCGAACCGGATGCACGACCGGCTCGAATACCGGCGCGACGGGCGCGCGTGGAGCATCGTGCGTTTGCAGCCGTAATCGAAGCGGGAACGGATCGGTCATGGACAATCAACGACGTGACCGCGACGGCGAAATCTTCCAAGATGATCTGACCGACAACGAAGGCGTGCATCCGCCGGCACGCGAGCAAGCGGCGCATCACTTACGGCCCGATCCCGGCATCAATTCGCAAGAAGCGGATGAAAAGAATTCCGAATTCGCCGAGGAGCTCAAGCGAACCGGACATGAAGCCGGCCACTAAAGAAATGAAATGATGCGATAGGTTCTTTTCATGTCCGGGTACGCCCCTACACAATGTGGCACATCCACGCCAATGAACCCGAAGACGCACTTCGCGAACGCGCCGCGTACCTCGCGGCGCTCGCGCGCGAATGCGGCGACGCATCCTTCGACCGGTTCACCGCGCAATTGATCTACACCGAACTGGTCGGGAACGTCATCCGCCACGCGAAGGGTCCGATCGACGTGCAGTTGCGCTGCGTTGACGGCAAGGCACTGCTCCACGTCTTCGATCGCGGACACGGTTTCGTCCTCAAACCGCACCTGCCGCGCGCGTCCCTGCAGGAAAACGGGCGCGGCCTTTTTCTCGTCAGCCAATTTGCGGAACGCGTCAACGTCCACACGCTCGAGGGACACGGGACCTGCGTGAGCGCGGTTTTCAGCATTGGGAGGCACGCGCAGACGGGGTAGCCAATCCTGGGTTCCCAGCATGCCCCGCCGTAATATTATGGTCATCGGCTCTGGACCGATCATTATCGGTCAGGCCGCCGAATTCGACTACGCGGGCGTTCAAGCGTGCCGCGCTCTCCGCGAGGAAGGCCATCGTGTCATCCTCGTCAACTCCAATCCCGCGACGATCATGACCGATCCCGAGATCGCCGACGCGGTGTACCTGGAGCCGCTGACGGTTTCGTCGGTCGAGCAGATCATCGCGCGCGAACGTCCCGATGCGCTTTTGCCGACCCTCGGAGGACAGACCGGCCTGAACTTGGCCGTCGAGCTCGACGAAGCGGGCGTGCTGACCCGCCATGGCGTGGAGCTGCTTGGAACTCCCGTCGATACGATCAAGCTCGCAGAAGACCGCGAGCGCTTCAAAGAAAAGATGCTCGAGATCGGCGAACCGGTCGCCGAGAGCGAGATCGTGACCGACGTCGAGCAGGGCGTCGCGTTCGCTGCGCGGACCGGGTACCCGCTCGTCGTGCGCCCGGCATACACCCTTGGCGGCACCGGCGGCGGCGTCGTCTACAACGAAGAAGAATTGCGCGAGCGGCTCGATGCCGGGCTCAATGCGTCCTTGATCCATCAAGCGCTGCTCGAGACGTCGCTGCTCGGCTGGAAAGAAGTCGAGTACGAAGTCCTGCGCGACGGTGCGGACAACTGCATCATCGTCTGCAACATGGAGAACATCGACCCCGTCGGCGTGCACACCGGCGACTCGATCGTCGTCGCGCCGTCGCAGACGCTTTCGGATCTCGAGTATCAGATGCTGCGCACGGCGTCGCTCAACGTCATCCGCGCGCTCAACGTCCAAGGCGGCTGCAACATTCAATTCGCGCTGCACCCGACCAGCAACGAATACGCGATCATCGAAGTGAATCCGCGCGTTTCGCGCAGTTCGGCGCTAGCGTCGAAAGCGACGGGCTACCCGATTGCAAAGATCTCGACCCGGATTGCGCTCGGGCAAACGCTCGACCAGATTCCCAATCCGGTGACGGGCGTTACGAAGGCCGCGTACGAACCGACGCTCGACTACTGCGTGGTTAAAATTCCGCGCTGGCCCTTCGACAAATTCCCGCTCGCCGACAAGCTGCTCGGGACGCAGATGAAATCGACGGGCGAAGCGATGGGCATCGGTCGCACCTTCCGCTCGGCGCTCATGAAGGCGGTCCGCGGCCTCGATCTCAAACGCGAACGCCTCACCGGCGGCGAGTACCTCGAGTGGAGCGACGCGGAGCTCGAAGCGATCGTTATCAAACCGACCGACGAACGGCTCTTCGCCGTCGCCGAATTGCTGCGTCGCGCGAGCGATGTCAATGCTGCGATCGAACGCATTCACGAGCTATCCGCGATCGACCGCTTCTGGCTCTACGAGATCGCGGAGATCGTGCGCGCCGAGGGCGCCGGCGAACCGGTCGAACCCGGTGCGCCGTCATTCCGAATGGTCGATACGGCGGCCGCGGAGTTTCCGGCGGCGTCTCCGTACTACTATCTCTCCTACGGCGAGCTGGACGAGATTCGCCCAACGCCCAACGAGTCGGTCGTGGTCGTCGGCAGCGGCCCGATCCGCATCGGCCAGGGAATCGAGTTCGACTACAGCTGCGTGCACGCCGCATGGGCCCTGCGCGAAGCCGGGAAGTCGCCGGTTGTCATCAACAATAACCCGGAGACGGTTTCGACCGATTTCGATATCTCCGACGTACTCGTCTTCGAACCGCCAGGCCCCGACGAAGTCGAAGCGACGTATCGCGGTACGCACGCGAGCGGCGTGATGTTGACCTTCGGCGGGCAAACAGCGATCAATCTCGCCGGCGAACTGAGCCGCCGTAACGTGCGCATCATCGGCAGCGATCGCGCAAGCCTCGATATGGCCGAGGATCGCGCGCAGTTCGACGCTGCGCTGCAACGTCTCGGCGTCGCACGCCCGCAAGGCCGCGCTGCGACGAGTTTCCGCGAAGCGCGCGTCTTTGCGCGCGAACTGGGCTTCCCCGTGCTCGTGCGCCCGAGCTTCGTGCTCGGCGGCCGCGCAATGGAGATTATCTACAACGAGGGGCAACTCGCGTCGTATGCAGAGTCGGCGCCCCCGATTCTGCCGGGAGCGCCGCTGCTCGTCGACAAGTATCTGCGTGGATTGGAAGTCGAAGTCGACGCGGTCTTCGACGGCGACGACATCCTCATTCCAGGCATCTTCGAGCATATCGAACGTGCCGGCATTCACTCCGGCGACTCGATCAGCGTCTATCCGACGCAGACGATCGACGAGGCGATGACGCAGCGCATCGTCGACGTGACGACGGCGATTGCATCGGAACTGCGCATTCGCGGCCTGATCAACATTCAGTTCGTCGTCCACGAAGGCCAGCTCTACATCATCGAGGCCAACCCGCGCGCCAGCCGCACGGTGCCGATCATCCAGAAGGCGACCGGCGTAAACATGGTGGCGGCGGCGACGCGCATTGCGCTCGGCGAAAAGCTGCGCGACATGGAATACGGTACCGGCTTGCATCCCCGCACGCCGTACGTCGTCGTAAAAGTTCCGGTCTTTTCGTTCTCGAAGATGCGCGGCGTCGAAACGATCCTGGGGCCCGAAATGAAGTCGACCGGCGAAGTACTCGGCATCGACGAAACGTTTGCGGGCGCGCTGCGCAAGGGCTTTTTAGGCGCCGGCGTTCGTCTTCCCGGAAGCGGCGGACGAATTCTCGTCTCGATCGCGGACGAAGAGAAGGCGGCGTCGATTCCGGTCCTGCGGCGCTATGCGGATCTCGGACATACGCTCGTTGCGACGCCCGGAACGCTTTCGATGCTGGAAGAAGCGGGCATCGCATGCGAGCCGATCAACAAGATTGCCGACGGATCGCCTCACGTGCTCGATCTCATTCACGGCCGCAAAGTCGACCTCGTCATCAACGACGCTGCGGGACCGCGCGAGATTTCCGATGGGTATCGGATCCGTCGTGCTGCAGTCGAGAGCGGCATCGCGTGCTTGACGTCGCTCGATACGGCGAAAGCGCTCGTTACGGCGCTGGAAACCGTTCCCGGGCCGCCGCACTCGCTTCAAGAGTACCGCCAGTCGGCGACCGCGGCGCGAGTCTAGCGCATGGTCTTTACGCGCAAAGGCGCGGCCGCCATCGAGCGCGTGCTCGACATTAAAGACGAACCCCGTGTCTTCGTCCTCGGCGGTTCGGGCAGCAATCTCGGCTTCACCAATAGCTTCCGAACGCAAGACGGCGGAATTACCGCGTATGTCGTCCCGATTGCATGGACGCCGCTGGGCGTCGTCGTCGGAAACTCGTGGCAAACGGTCGGCCTTGCGTTACACGGTCTGCTCGACTGGGTCGATCGTTCGTTTCCACCCGAAGACGAGCGCGCGTTCGTCGCGCCCATGCGCGATATCGAACTGCTCGCGCGCGTGGCATGGCACGCGGAGTTACCGCAAAAACTCAGCGACGAATCGGTGCTCAACGTCGAAGACGTGCCTGAAGAGATTGCGGAAGGTTTGAGTCATCCGCCCCAGCCCATCGTCCAGTGCAGCGCGTGCCGCCGGCTGTGCGTCAAAGACGAGTTCGTCTGGAAAGAAAAGCAATTGTGCGCGTGGGACTATCACACGCAGGTATTCGGACGGCGAGGTCCGTGGCGCGACGGCCCCTATGAAGAGCGCCACTTCGATACGCTCCCCACGTGCGCGTACGTCGCACCGCAACTGCTTGCCGAACTCAACGTCGAAGTCGTGCTCGCGACCAACGCGGTGCCCGAGCAGGTTGCGGCGAGCATCATCAATCTCTTGCTCGAATCCGAGCCGCAGCGTCCGCACATGGCGGTGCGCAGCGGCGACGGGTTCACCGTCCTGCGCGAGCTGTGACCAACCGCGCGATCGCCGCACTCGCCACGCTGTTCGTGGCGCTCTTCATCGTCCTCGCAGTCCGGCAGGCATACGTCATGATCGTCAAAGGCCCCGAGATTGCGGCAAAGCCGTACAATCCGCGCCATGCACTCCTGGGACAGCGACGGGGGCGTATCCTTGCAACCGATGGTACGGTACTTGCAAAAACGGTAGGACGTAAGCGCGTCTATCCGTTCGGCGCGTCGCTCGCGCACACGCTCGGGTACGTTTCGCCGCGATACGGAACCAGCGGCATCGAAGACGCCTACGACCGCGCGCTCACCCCGCCCGATACGACCGGCGATCCGCAAGCGCAGCTGGCGGACGTCATCGCCGCCTTGCGCGGAAAGACGTCGGCGCCGCGCGGCGCGGACGTCGTGACGACGATCGTGCCCGCGATTCAGGAGACCGCATGGCAGCAGCTGCGCGTGCATGCACGCGGTGCGGTCGTCGCGCTCGATCCGCGCTCGGGCGCCATCCTTGCGATGGCCAGCGTGCCGAGTTTCGACCCAAACGCAATCGATGCCGAATTTTCCTCACTCAACAACGACGCAGCGAGTCCGCTGCTCGATCGCGCCATCGACGGGCTCTATCCGCCCGGCTCGACCTTCAAAATCTTCACGGCGGGGTCGGCCCTCGAATCGGGCACCGTGACGATGGATTCCCACTTCGAGGACCCAGGGTATCTCGTCGTCGGCGACTTCACGCTGCACGACAATGAGGGCGAAGCGACGGGGTATCAGGATCTGACGACGGCGTTCGCGCTCTCGAGCAACGTGGACTTCGCCCAGATCGCCCTCAAGATGGGAAACGATCTCTTTTACCAATACCTCGCGAAGTGGGGGATCGGACAATCGCTCGACTTCCAACTGCCGGCCGAGACCGACCGGGTTCCCGACAAGTCGTCGATCGTCCCCGGAGAGCTCGCGCAGATGGGATTCGGCCAAGGGGCCCTGTTGATGACGCCGCTGCAGATGGCGCTTCTTGCCGCGACGATTGCCAATGACGGCAACATGCCCCGCCCGTACGTCGTGCGGCAGATCGTCCGCGACGGTCGCGCGGCCAGCGTGATGCCCGCCGGCAGCCTCGCAAGCCCGATCTCGGCGGACACGGCCGCGAACGTGAAGAAGATGATGATCGCCGTGGTGCAGCGTGGGACGGCGACCAACGTCTCGGTGCCGGGCGTGCAGGTGGCCGGAAAAACCGGAACCGCTACGAATCCGCATGGTGCGGCTCACTCGTGGTTCGTCTGCTTCGCGCCCGCCGATCACCCGCGCGTCGCCGTTGCGGTCATCGTCGAGAACGCAGGGTACGGGGCGGATGTGGCCGCGCCGATCGCGCAAGCCGTGTTGCGCACCGCACTTACCACCGTCAAGGATTAGGAACGCCAGGGCTTGATCGAGCAGCAAACGTTCAACAACCGGTACCGTCTCGATCGTAAACTCGGCGAGGGCGGCATGGCGACCGTCTATAGCGGCACCGATACGCTCTTGCGCCGGCGTGTGGCCGTCAAGGTGTTGCGCCCCCAATATGCGGCGGATGCGGAATTCGTGCGCCGCTTCTATCAGGAAGCCGAGTCGGCGGCGCGTCTATCGCATCCCAACATCGTCAACACCTACGACGTCGGCCGCGAGGGCGACACCTATTACATCGTCATGGAGCTGGTCGACGGCCCCTCTCTCGCGGAGATCATTGCAGCGGATGGGAAGCTGCCGGAGCCGGTCGCGATCGATTACGCGGCGCAAATCTGTAATGGACTCGCGTACGCGCATCGTTCGGGATTGCTGCATCGCGACATCAAACCGGCAAACGTCCTCGTAACCAAGGACGACGTCGTCAAGCTTTCGGATTTCGGCATCGCGCGCGCGGTCTCGCAGCAGACGATGGCGCTGACCAAACCGGGCCTGGTCATGGGCAGCGTCTATTACATCTCGCCCGAACAAGCGCAAGGGCACGAACTCAACGAGTCCTCCGATCTCTACAGCGTCGGGATCGTGCTCTATCAAATGCTCACCGGTGAACTTCCGTTCACCGGCGAATCGCCGGTCACCGTCGCGCTCAAGCACCTCGGCGACCCGGTTCCGACGATCGATACCAAGCGTCTAGGCGTATCTCCCGCGCTCGCGTCGATCGTCAACAAGCTCTTGCAGAAGCAACCGCAGAACCGGTTCGCGTCGGCAAGCGAAGTTGCGACGGCGCTGCGCGAAGCACGCGAACGGCCAAGCGTGGCCGTCTACGCGATCAATGACGACGCACCGACGCAAGCGTTTCGGACCGCACCTCCGCCGCGGCGCTCGCCCATGCCCGATCGTTCGTACACGTCAATCGGCGAAGACGAAGAGCGCCGGTCACGGATCGGCGGCGGCGCAATCGCGATTCTGATCGTCCTTGCCGCCATTGCAACGGGACTCGGATACTGGGTCTTCGGCCGGCCGATTTCGATTCCGCAGGTCGGTGAATCGGTCAAAGTCGCGGATTACACGAATCTCACCGAC
>DASSZO010000061.1:0-5131 GCA_035702815.1 Candidatus Aquilonibacter sp.
AGCCGAGCTGGGAATGAAAGACGATCTGCAGCAACAGGTCGCCCAACTCTTCACAGAGCGCCTCCATGTCGTCGGCTTCGATCGCTTCGACGACCTCGTACGTTTCTTCGATCAAATACGGCACGAGCGTGCGGTGCGTCTGCTCCTGATCCCAGGGGCAGCCGGCGCGCAAGCGCGCCATGATCGTGATGAGATCGTCGAACGAGTAATGCTGCGACTGCGGCGGCAGCGGCACCAGGGGCATCGGCATCGACGCGGAGAGCGTCGCGCGCGGCATACCGGGCGTGATTTCGGTCGCGTAACCGCGCGCTTCGAGCGCCCGCAGCAACGGCGGCAGTCCCGGAACGTCGGAGAGCGGATTGCCGAGCACGCCGAGTGCGAGCAGGTCGTCGTCGAGCGACGCGATGCGCGCGAGAAAGTGGTCGATGGCATAGGTACTGCCGCGCACCAGCGCCGCGGCGTCCGCAACCAGCTCGCGATGCAGCGCGACGCCGCGATCGACGAGCGCCGTTTGCAGATCGGGGGGCGCGAGAAGCGTAACGGCCCAGCGCGCGGCACGCATCGCGTCGATGCTGCCGACGGTGAGGTAAGCGGGGTCCCCGGGGCCGAGGCCGACGATGCGTACCAGCATTAGCGCGTGTGCATTCGTGAAAAATCAAAGGGCCCCCGCGATTGCGGAGGCCCGTCGATCGTGCCGTTGTGCGGCGTTACTTGGTCGGCGTTGCGGCCGGTGCGGCGGCCGTGGCGGCCGGTGCAACCGATGCGGCCGGAGCCGGGCTCGGGAACGCCGCGGCGAAGCGCGGATCGTTGACCTGGATGTTGGCCTTCGACTGCAGATCCTGGAGGAACGGCTGAATCAGCGGCGCCTCTTGTTGCTGGCGAAGGAGCTCGACGATCTTGTCGTGCGTGTTGGCAAGCGTCGCCTTTTGGCCGGGCTGCTTCTCTTCCACGACGATGATGTGGTAGCCGAACGGCGACTTCACCGGCTGGCTGACCTGGCCGACCGACAGCGAGAACGCGGCCTTGTCGAACGCCGGAACCATCTGTCCGCGGCGGAAGAAGCCGAGCTCGCCGCCCTTATCCTTGCTGCCCGGATCCATCGAGTACTGCTTGGCTTCGGCTGCGAAATCTTTGCCGGCCTTCAGATCGGCTTCGACCTTCTGCGCCGTCTTGAGATCCGCGACGAGGATGTGCTTCGCGCGAACCTGCTCGGGTTTATCGAACGCCGCGTGGTTCTTGTCGAAGTATTCCTTGACTTGCGCGTCGGTGATCTTGATGTTGCCGCCGACTGCCTTATCGAGAATGATCTGCGTGCGAAGCAGGTCGTGAACGTCGGTCTCCGTCAGGCCGCGCGCCTTGAGCATCTCGTCCCATTGGCCGTTGGGGAAGTTCGCTTTGAGCGCGTCTTCCTTTTTCGCGATCTCGTCGTCGGTGACGGTGATGTTGTTGTTCTTCGCGTACTGATCGATCAGTTCGTTGCGAACCATCTGCTGCAGCGTTCCAAGCGCGGCGGGGCTGGACTCGAGCTTCGAGTCGAACTGCGCCTTGCTGATCGCCTGGCCGTTGACGGTCGCGATGGCGCTATCGTTGCCACCGCACGCCGCAAGGGACGCGGTCAACAACACGGTAGCGAGGCCCGCAAGGATGCGGTCGGCTTTCGGCATGGTCTCTCCAGATCGGTGTGAGTGCGTAGGGATGGGGGCCCGCTCATGGGGCTCCGTAACCGACGGCGTGGGTTCGGGCGACCTAGCGGGGACCCCTACAGCAGGGGCTACATCGCCTCTAAAAGCTTGCGCAAGAGCGGCATCCATTGCTCCTCAGCGCTGGTACCCTTAGCAAGCGGGGGCAGGTCGACCACGATTTTCCCCTCGCCGAACCGGAACCGGTTCTTCGTCAACGACTGGAATTTCGGGATCATCGTGGGATCGAGGGTGAAGCTGCTTCCGACACCGAGCGTCAGGCGTTTTTCGTCGACGACGACGCGGGTGACGTGCTTGTGCAGCGCGATCGCGCGCAACTTGGTCAGTTCGATCAGGCGCTCGAGCGGGGTCGGAAAAGCGCCGAAGCGGTCGCGCACGCCGGCGCCGATCTCTTCGACTTCGCTCTCGCTGCGCGCTTTGGCCAGCTGCTGGTAGACGGCGATCTTCTGCGAGACCTGCGGAATGTAGTCGTTGGGGATGAACGCGCTGATCTTGACGTCGATGACCGCTTCGCGTTGATCTTCCAGCGACGCCGACATGCCGCGCCGTTCCGCGATCGCGTCGGCGAGGAGTTGGCAGTACGTATCGAAGCCGACCGAGCCGATGAAGCCCGATTGCGCCGCGCCGAGCAAATTGCCCGCGCCGCGGATTTCGAGATCGCGCATCGCGATCTGCAAACCCGAGCCGAGGTGAGTGAATTCGCGAATCGCTTCCAGACGCGCTTTGGCGTCTTCGGTGAGCGCCTTGTGTCCCTGGTACAGCAGATAGCAATACGCCTGATGATTCGAGCGCCCGACGCGTCCGCGCAGTTGGTAGAGCTGCGCGAGGCCGAATTTGTCGGCGTCGTTGACGATCATCGTGTTGACGTTGGGGATGTCGATGCCGTTTTCGATAATCGTCGTCGCAACGAGCACGTCGGTCTCGCGATCGATGAACGACTGCATGACGGGTTCGAGTTCGTGTTCGTGCATCTGGCCGTGCCCGACCGCGATGCGCGCGCGCGGAACGAGTTTTTCGAGCGCGTTCTTGACCGCGTAGATCGATTCGACCCGGTTGTGCAGGTAGTAGACTTGGCCGCCGCGGTCGAGTTCGGCCGTGATCGCGCGCTGGACGATCGCGTCGCTGGTCGGAACGACGACGGTCTTGACGGACATGCGGTTCTTCGGCGCGGTTTGGATGAGCGAAAGATCGCGAACGCCCATGAGCGACATGTGCAGCGTGCGCGGAATCGGCGTCGCCGAGAGCGTGAGCACGTCGACCGAGGCTTTGTATTCTTTGAGGCGCTCTTTGTGCATGACGCCGAAGCGCTGCTCTTCGTCGACGATGATCAACCCGAGATCGTTGAACGCAACGTCCTTCTGAAGCAAACGGTGCGTGCCGATGATGATGTCGACTTTGCCTTCGGCGACGTCGCGTAGAATCGCCTTGGCTTCGGCCTTTGATTTAAAGCGCGAGACCTCTTCGATGCGCATCGGAAAGCCCGCAAAGCGCGAGCTGAAGTTGCGGTAGTGCTGATCGGCCAGCAGCGTGGTCGGCACGAGCACCGCCACCTGCTTTTTATCGGCGACCGCTTTGAACGCCGCGCGCATGGCGACTTCCGTTTTGCCGTACCCGACGTCGCCGCAGACCAGACGGTCCATCGGGCGTCCGCGTTCCATATCGTCTTTGACCGCGGCGATCGCTTTTGCTTGATCGACGGTCGGATCGTAGGGGAACGCCTCTTCCATTTCGTTCTGCCACGTCGTATCCGGGCCGAATGCGTGGCCTTTGCTCAACTCACGCTCCGCGTAAAGCGCGACGAGTCCGTCGGCGATCTTCGCGAGCGATTCCGAAACGCGCGTCTTCGTGCGCGCCCAGTCCGCGCCGCCCATCTTGGAAAGGCGCGGCGACTGGCCTTCGGCGGCCGAATACTTCGTGACCTGATGCATCTGCGTGACGGGCACGAGCATGCGGTCCGATCCCGCGTAGCGCAGGTCGAGATAATCTTGCGTCGCGCCGAGAATCGTTTCGGTGCGCAAGCCGAGGTACTGTCCGATGCCGTGCACCGCGTGGACGACGTAATCGCCGACGCGCAGATCCGCAAGCGTAACCGGCACGCCTTCTTTGACCGCGCGCAGTTTGACCCGCTTGGGCGGCTGTCCGAAAATCTCGCGATCCCCGAGCACCCGCAGCCGAAGATCCGGCAACGCAAACCCATTCTCAATCGACCCCTGATCGACATGGATGCGTTTCTCATCCTGAGTGCGCCCCTTGTCATCCTGAGCGCGCCCCTTGTCATCCTGAGCTTGTCGAAGGATCGCATTGAGCAAATCTTTGACGCGCGAGACGCCGCTGCTGACAATGTAGAGTGTCTCGCGCGCGGCGGTCCATTCGCGTACCGCCTGCGAGAAAAGCTCGATCTGACGATTGAAATGCTCGACCGGGCGACACTCGATGACGAACGAGCGCGTGGTGTTCGGCACGAAGTCGACGGTTTGCGTGCCTTCGATCGCGCCGGGAAAAACGACCGAGGGACGCGAGGCAAACGCCGGTGCCATCTCACTCAAGCGCGGGTGCGGCAGCGCGACTTCGGCGAGCAATCCCTCTTCGACTTCCGATTCGCTGACGGAAAATTCGCCGGACTCCACACCCGCGAGCAGGACGCTCTGTTCGCGCGACCGTTCTTCTTCGAGCGCTTGTTCGACGGTTGCAAGCATCGACGGCTCGTCGAGCACGACGATCGCATCGTTGCGCAGATAATCGAGCAGCGTCGTGTGTTCGTCGTACGCGAGCGGCAGCCACGACGCGGGAATGTCGTTGCCCGTCTCGAGATAGCCCGCTAAGACCTCACGGGCTCGCGCGGGTCCGTCGAAGCGCTCGACGATGCGCGCGCTGTAGTGCGCTTCACGCGGAATCTCGCCCCACGGCACGATCTGCAGCTCGTTCATGCTGCCGTCGCTGCGCTGCGTCACGAGATCGAACGGGCGAATGCTCTCGACGGTGTCACCGAAAAATTCGACACGCGCCGGCGCGTCCTGGGTCGCCGCGAACACGTCCAGAATGCCGCCGCGCACGGCGTACTCGCCGACCGCGCTCACAACGTCGGTGCGAACGTATCCGAGGCGATAGAGGCGTTCGAGCGTCGCATCCCATCCGGCCTCTTCGTTCACGCGCAGTGTGAAGCGCAGTTCTTTGAAGGTCGCGCACGGCATCAGGTATTGCCGCAGGGCGATGACGGGCGCGAAGACGATGCGCCGCTTGCGATTGACGAGATCGTTGAGCAGTGACATGCGCGCGCTGCGCTCGGAGGGACTTTCGATCGCGCCGATCGCTTCATCGCGCGATCGCAACAGCGCAACGTGTTCCGGGTCCGTTTCGCCTAAGTAGTACAGCAGATCGGCAAACGCGCGCTCGGCGACGTCGGTGGTCGGAACGACGACGAGCAGCGGCTT
>DASSZO010000042.1:0-9222 GCA_035702815.1 Candidatus Aquilonibacter sp.
GACGACGGCGGAGATCGACCGAGCGTCGGCGTCGGCGTGCACGCGCACGCGCAGCTCGCGGGAATTCGGCGCCAGTACGAACTCCTTGTCAAAGTGCACGGGCTTAGTTGTGAGATCCCGTGCGGTGTAGGAACAGAGCACGTCGGCATTCGTGCCGGTTTGTACCGTGCATGTGTACGAGCGATTGAAGGTTCCGGCTGGAAACGGATGCGTATACTTGCCGATGTAATCACGCGGCGACAGTGGTAACGGCGTTGCGACGTCGTCGCGAACGGCACCGATCGGCGTGAAGATATTGCGGCCGGTCGCGAGATCTTCAAAAACGAACGCGCGAGCCCCGGCATCGGCCGATACGATGGCGCGCACGCGGCCGTTGTCGAGGACGAACGTGTGGCTTCCGTCACGATAGACGTCCGCTTCATACGCGCGTGCCGTACGGGGTGGTACGGGTTCAAAGCCGCTCGCATCCGGAACGAACGACGTTGCCGTGATAGGAATCGCGGTTGCGGTTGGAGCGGGTGGAGTAGCGACGGATGCGCGTCGTGTCGGAGGAAGCGGAATATCGACTGCACCCCTAGCCGGTATCGTGACGCCGCGGACCACGCGTGGCGCGGCGCCGTCATTGAAAACGTCGAGCAGTTTCACGCGTCCCCCGGGCGACTCAAGCAGTGCCGCGTCACGCGTTCCGCCGGTCGATGAATGCACGTACCGGGCAAGGGCATCTACCGTCGGTCCAACATGGATGCGTGACCGTAACCACGCGAGCGCTTGCGCCGTAGCGGGTTCGAAGGCGAGGGGACCCGGCACGGCGGGAACGACGAGTGCGTGAATCGATCGCAGCGTGGCTCTGTCGGCAAAGTGAAGGTCGACGAGCGAGCAGGTCAGCGCGAGCGCACGGCAGCGCTGCTGCGCGGCGATCGTCGCATCGGCGAGTGCCGCATAGCGCTCGTTGGTCATCAGCGACGGATCGTACGCGCTGCCCAGCCATGCGATCGAGAGGTCGATGCGCGGCGTGAGCGTTGCAAGCGTGCTTCCGTAGGTTTCGACAAGCGAACCGAAGGCAGCGGTCGGACCGTAACGCGCCGACGGAGTGCCTTGCAGCGTGAGAGCGGCGTCCCAGGCGTAGAACCAATTCGCCCAGGGCGCTTCGTAGCCGGCCGGATTCAACGTGTCTTGCACGGGAAAGTTGACGACGCCGTGTACGCCTTGTTGCAGCATCTCGTGCAGCGCGATCGTCGTATTTTCAGGAGCGGCTGCGCGTGGAGTGACTTCGTCGGCGCCCTGGAGCCAGCCGGCTTGAAATTCGCTGGTCATCAGCGGCAGATGATTTTGCGTCTGCAACAATCCGGTCGAAAACATGAGCTGCGCGATGTCGTGGTCCCCGATGCGATACGCGTCGCTTTGGTACCAGTTGCCCCACGCCCAGACCGGCGATGACGCCGTCACCTTCATCTGGTACGTGTTGATGAAGAGCGGCACGCGATTTCCGACGACCGATGTGACGACGGATTTGAGCCAGTCGATGTAGCGGTGCCAGTGCGGCGCGGGGTAGGTGTCGTTGTCGAGATACGCGCCCTGATCGTCGTCAAGCGCGATCGCGATCACATCCGAAGACCACGGCTCGATGTCACGGAGAACCGCTTTGAGCCACGCCGAGGCGTAACGCAGATGTGTGCCGTTGTGCAGCCATTCATTGGCCGCGGCGTCCGCGTGCTGGTTTTGCAGCGTTGCGGTCGCTGGATACCGTCCCTCGAGAATGTCGTGCAGCGGCATGTTGTATTCGGGCCTACGCAGGAGCCAGTCAGGATATCCGCCGTTGCGCCATTCGTTGCGAATTACCGGCCCCGGGCGCACGATCACTTTGAAGCCCAATTCGTGGATGAGCGAGAAAAGCGCGTGCAGATCGCGGCGAGGATTGGTGCGCCCGTCGAAATCGAGGGTGTGCTCGTTCGGGGCGTGCCAGTTCCAAATGATGTAGAGATCGATCGTATTGATGCCCATCGCCCGGTACGACTCGAGGTCACGTCGCCACTCGTCGCGCGGGGTTCGCTCGTAGAAGAACGCTGCGCCGTACACGAAGAACGGCTTGTGGTCGACCGTGAAGACCGGCGTGCCGCGATCGAGGGTGACCGCCGAGGTGTTCCAACCGCTCCACAGAAGCGCGAAGAGCATGAGGCAGAGATGCATCCGGCAAACTCTTCACCGCACCCTATGAAGACGCCTTATGCGCGGTTGCTTGGACTGCGCGGAAACCTTCTGATCGATTTCGTCGACAGCGACGCCTTGCGGGGCAATCCGCTGGGCGATCCGCACGAACGGCCGGTGATCGTCTATACGCCGCCGGGGTACGACGTCGAAGGATCGCGCCGTTATCCCGTGTTGTATCTGCTGCACGGATACACGGGCAACGCCCTCGGCATCGTTGCTGGTCGCGCATGGGAAACCAATGCCGTGCAGTGGATCGACCGTTTGATCCACGAGCGGCGGATGCCGCCTGCGCTGCTGGTGGTCGTCGACGGGTTCACGCGACTGGGCGGCTCACAGTACGTGAACTCGATTCACAACGGCGATTACGCAACCTACGTCACCCGCGACGTCATCGGTCACGTCGACGCGACCTTCCGGACGATCGCGCGTGAGGGGGGACGCGCAGTGCTGGGCAAATCGAGCGGCGGTTTCGGCTCGCTGCACCTCGTCATGGAATATCCCGGCATTTTTGCCGCCTTTGCATCGCACAGCGGGGATTCGTACTTCCGGTATGCGTCGCCACCGTCGTTTCCCGATGTGCAGCGCACGCTCGAGCGTCATCATTTCGAGATCGGTTCGTTCGTGGAGGCCTTCGAGAAGAAGCACAAGCGTCCGCAGAGCGATTACGTGACGATGGAGATGCTCGGCTATTCCGCGGCCTATTCGCCCCGATCCGCGACGGCCTTCGACGTCGATCTGCCGTTCGACCTCAAGAGCGGCGAGTTGCGCGACGACGTTTTTGCGCGCTGGCTGTCGTTCGACCCCGTCGAGCGCATCCCGCACCGGGATGCGGAACTGCGCCCGCTTCGGCTACGTTACATCGACTGCGGCCGCCGCGACGAGTATGGTCTCGACATCGGCGCGCGCCTTATGGCCGAGCGTATGCGCGAGCTTGGCCTGGGGGTGCGCCACGAGGAGTTCGACGACGATCACCGCAACGTGGGATACCGCTACGAAATCTCCATGCCCGCGCTGGCGGACGTCCTCGATAGGGAAGAATGACTCGAAAGCTGTTCCTGGTTCTCGCGGCGCTCGTACTGTTGCCGCTCGGTGCGTTCGCGCAAGAAGCGACGCCGACGCCCCCTGCCAATCCGATGGTGTTCGACGATCCGGCGATGCATTTCGTTGCGCCGGACGGCTATAAGCCGCTCGGCCAGCGGCAGATCGACGTCGATCATCTCAGCGACGACCCGCAGGTCGTGGCGGCGTGGGTAGAGCCCGGCGGCCGTCCGAAGGAGTTGCTCATCCAGCAGCAGGCCTTCGACGGAACGTTGGACGGTTTTGTCAGCAACTACACGCAGTTTATTCGCAACACGTTCAGCGACGCGCAGGTGCGCGACAACAGACCCGTATCGCTCAAGAACGGCATGCCGGCCATGTATCTTGACGCGACGATGGGAAGCGGATTCGGCACCACCAAGTTGTACGCGGTAGCGTGGATCGACGGTCAGCGCGGCGTCGTCATCTCCGTCAAGGCGCTCATCGGCGAACTCGATGAAAAAGCCGCGCTCAAGCTACTGTCAAACGCCAGCGCCGTGCGGTACCCGCCCAACCGAGGCTAACGCTCGTTTCAAGTCGTCGAGCAGATCCTCGACATCTTCGATGCCGACCGAGAGGCGGAGCAGCCCGTCGGTGACGCCCCGGCGCTCACGATCTTCCTTCGGAATCGATCCGTGCGTCATGCGAGCCGGGTGACAGATCAGCGACTCTACGCCGCCCAAGCTTTCGGCCAGGCTGAAGTAGGTCAGCCGGTTCGCAAAATCGATGCCCCGCGCTTGTTCGCCTTGCAGTACGAACGAGACCATGCCGCCGAAGCCGCTCATTTGGCGCTTCGCCAACTCGTGCTGCGGATGCGAAGCAAGGCCCGGATAAAAGACGCGCGCTACTTCCGAGTGCGACTCTAAAAACTCGGCCACGGCTTGCGCGTTCTGCGCATGTTGACGCATCCGCAAGGCGAGGGTCTTGGCGCCGCGCATCGTAAGCCACGCATCGTGCGGTCCCGGCACGCCGCCGACCGCGTTTTGATGAAATTTGATGACGTCGGCTAATTCGCGATTATTCGTAATCGCAACGCCGCCGACGACGTCGGAATGGCCGCCGATATATTTCGTGGTCGAATGAACGACGACATCGGCACCCAGCGAAAGCGGTTGCTGAAAGTACGGTGTGGCAAACGTGTTGTCCACCACGACGACTGCATTTTTTGCCGCGGCATCGCGCAACGCGGCGACGCCCTTGATGTCGATGAGTTTGAGCAGCGGGTTGGTGGGCGTTTCGATCCAGAAAAGTTTCGTGTTTGGTTTCACGGCGGCGCGCACGGCATCGAGATCGCTCATGTCGACGTACGTGAACTGTAAGCCGTAGCGCTCGAGCACCCGCGTGAAGAGGCGATAGGTTCCGCCGTAAAGATCGTCCGTCACGACGGCGTGATCGCCGGCGGAGAGCAGGTTGAGCACCGCGGCTGTCGCGGCCATGCCGCTGGCAAACGCGTACCCGAATTCGGCGTTTTCGAGTGACGCCAATTGCTTCTCGAGCGCAAGACGCGTCGGATTGATCGTACGGCTGTAATCGAAGCCCTTGTGCTCGCCGACGGCATCTTGCGTGTACGTCGACGTTTGGTACACGGGCACGATCGTCGCGCCGGTTGCCGGATCAGCTTCTTGCCCGACGTGAATCGCCTTGGTGCTAAATTTCATGCTCGCTAGTTCGCCTTGGAATCCGACGTTGTGGAAAGGAAGCTGATGATGTCTTGGCGCGTGAGGACGCCGACGGGTTCGCCGTCATCCGTCACGACGACGGCCGGATTTGCAAGCGTGAGCAGCTTGTACGCCGCTTCGACCGGTGAGAATTGTTCGAGCACGGGGAACGGGCGGCCCATGACGTCGGTGATCGGTTTGTGCAGGATGTCGGAGCGATCGAAGACCGCTTGCATGACGCCGACGTCGTTGATGCTGCCGACCATCTCGTGGCCTTTGACGACTGGAATCTGGGAGATTTCGTACTTGCGCAACAGATCGAGCGCGGTCTTGACCGTGTCGTCCGGTTTGACCGTGATCATCGGCGGCAACGGCGTCTTTCCGCGCAACACGTCGCCGACGGTTGACTTGCGTTTGCCTTCGGCGAGGAAACCGTTGGCGATCATCCATTCGTCGTTGAAAATCTTCGACATATAGCCGCGGCCTGAGTCGGGGAAAATAACGACGACGATCGCGTCTTTCGGCAGCGTTTTTGCCAGTTTGATAGCCGCGACGGCCGCGGTACCCGACGATCCGCCGACGAGCAGGCCCTCTTCGCGCGTAATGCGGCGCGCCATCAAGAACGACTCGCGGTCACTGACGCGCACGACTTCATCGATGACCTTGAGATCGACGGTCTCCGGCAAGTAGTTCATGCCGATGCCTTCGACCGCATACGAACGCGGCGTGTCGCCCGAGTAGATCGAGCCTTCGGGATCGGCGCCGACGACGTGGACGTTCGGGTTCTGCTCTTTGAGGTAACGCGCGGTGCCGGAGATCGTGCCGCCCGTGCCGATGCCGGCGACGTAGTGCGTGATCGTTCCGTTGGTTTGACGCCAAATCTCGGGGCCGGTGGTGCGGTAATGTGCGTCCGGATTGTGATGATTGTGGAATTGATTCGGCTGGAACGCGCCGGGAATTTCCGACGAGAGGCGGTTGGCCACGCCGTAGTACGATTCGGCCGAATCGGCCGGCACGTTGCTTGGCGTTACGACGACTTCGGCGCCATAGGCTTTGAGAAGGTCGATCTTCTCTTTGGACATCTTGTCGGGCATCACGAGGATGCAGCGATAGCCGCGAATGGCCGCGGCCATGGCCAGGCCCGAGCCCGTGTTACCGCTCGTGGGTTCGACGATCGTTCCGCCGGGCTTGAGCAAGCCCGCGCGCTCGGCCTCGTCGAGCATCGCGACGGCCGGGCGGTCTTTGACACTGCCACCGGGGTTCATGTACTCGACCTTGGCCAGGACGAGACACTCGGCGCCGTCGGTAACTTTATTGAGCTTGATGAGCGGCGTGTTACCGATCGCCTCGAGGGCATTTTCGCAATAGGTTGGGCCGGTCGTCCGGCCGGTGGGAGCGGTCATCGACATGGGCCTGCGCTTCAATGTAACGAGGGGACGAACCTACGCGATAGAACGTTGATATGGGTATGAATAAGCTCGTCCGGTCGCTCCTCGCCGCCGGGATTCTGGCGATCTCGCTCACCGCTTGCGATAACGGCGACTTGCCGCCCGCGACGAAGTTTGCGTCCTTCAAAGGCACGATCACCGATGCCACGACGCATGCGCCGATCGCCGACGCGACGGTGATCGTCGATACGGTGTTGACCGCAACGACCGATCAGAACGGGTCGTTTACGATCGATAAGGTGCCCAGCGGCATCGTCGACTATGTTGTGAAAGCCAAGGGTTACGCCGACGCCGTCTCGAGCGTGCAGGCTGAGCCGGGCAAGCCGTTCGAGCTCAACGTCGACCTGCGGCCACCGCAGCCTTAGCATAAGCGCTCGCGGGGCGCACGAACGTCGCGCGCTCGGCAACCGCGCGATCGATCACGCCGAGTACGACGTCGCCCAAACGATCCGGGTCGTGTCGCACCTTTTCGTTTTCGCTGAGCATGTCGGCTTTGACCGCGGTCAATCCCATCGCTTCGATGCGCTCGATATCCGCACTCACCGGAACCTGGCCTTCCTGCGCATACGTTTGTCGCAGCTTTGAAGGCGGCTCGACGTTGACGATCACGTAGTCGCACACGCGCGCGCCGGCATTTCCGAAAAGTGCTTCAACGTGGTCGGCCGCGCTCATGTTCTCCGTTTCGCCCGGCTGCGTCATGACGTTGCAAACGTAGATCTTGACCCCGCGCGCCCGCGCGACTTCCTGCGTGATGCGATCGATCAAAAAGTTCGGGAGGATCGACGTGAAGAGCGAGCCAGGTCCGAGCACGATGGCGTCGGCGCTGCGAATCGCTTCGAGCGATTCTTCGAGCGGCGCGACCATGTCCGGATCGAAGAAGACGCGGCGGATCGGCCGGTTGGCTTTGGGGATGTTCGATTCACCTTCGACGATCGTGCCGTTGTCGAGTTCGGCGCAGAGCCGGACGACCGAAAGCGTCGACGGTAGTACGCGTCCCACGATGTTGAGCACGCGGCTCGATTCCTTGATCGCTTTATCGAAATTGCCGGTGATGCCGGTCATGGCGGCGAGAAACAGGTTGCCGAACGAGTGGCCGATCAAGCCCTCGCCCTCTTCGAAGCGATACCGAAAGAGATCGGTGACGAGCGCTTCGTCGTCGGCGAGCGCGACCAAACAGTTGCGGACGTCGCCTGGCGGCAGCACGCCGAGTTCCTTTTGCAAGCGCCCGGATGAACCACCGTCATCGCTCACCGTGACGATCGCGGTGAGGTTGCGCGTTCGTCGCTTCAAGCCGCGCAGGAGCGTGGAGAGGCCGGTGCCGCCGCCGATGGTGACGATGTTGTAGCCGTTCTCGAGCCGCCGGTCGAGCAGCGTATCGAGAATCCCGCCGCCCGACGACGCCGCGCGCACCATCGAGTGCAGCCATTGCCGAATGCCGATCGCGATGAGGATGATGCCGAGCGCTACGAAGATATACGTCAGATACGACGGCGAGAAATAATCGTCGACGATGTTGTCGATGATCTCGTTGAACGGCAGGTTCATGCCTTCGGCGACCATCCAGCGGTCGAATCCGTCGAGCAAAACGATGAACCCGATGAACGCGATGAAGAGCCAGCGCTTGACCCCGATTCCCGGAATGAGCCACTGCAGCGGCTTCATGACGCGGCTGCGCATCAGCGAATGTCCCGCGCGTCAAGCGCAAGAGCAAGGCGATCGTTTGCGGCAAGATGCTCGTACAACCGCCGCGCGACATACACGGAGCGATGACGGCCGCCGGTGCAGCCTATCCCGATCGTCAATTGCGCTTTGCCTTCGGCGATATACCGAGGCACTAAGAAGTCCATCAAGTCCGTCAATTTCGCCACGAACGGCTCGCACGCTGCGTCCTCGCGAATAAAAGCGGCGACTCGCTCGTCTTCTCCGGTAAGCGGACGAAGCTCGTCGTCGTAGTTCGGATTACGGAGAAAACGAACGTCAAACAGCAGGTCGAGATCGAGCGGCACGCCATACTTGAAGCCGAAAGGAACCAATGTCACCGCGAGACGCGCCCGCTCTTCCGGCGCGAAGGTCGCGGCCAGCCGCTCCTTGAGTTGCGCATGCGTGAGCATGGTCGTATCGATCGTCATCGTCGCGCGCTCGCGGATGAGGAGCAGCGCTTCCCGCTCGGCGGCGATCGCTTCCCGAAGCGACCCTCGCGAGGCAAACGGATGACGCCGGCGGGTTTCGCTGAATCGGCGCACTAACGCGTCGTTGCGCGCTTCCATGTAGACCAGTGCCACATCCCGGGTTGCTCGCGCGCGCTCGATGGCGGCAACCGCGTCGCCGAGCAGCGCATCGTTATGGCCGTCGAGCGCGATTGCAACGTCGCGAATTCGCGCGGCATCGAGCACGTTCAAGGTTTGGTCGAGCGCCGCCGGAGGAAGGTGTTCTACACAGTAAAAGCCCAAGTCCTCAAACGTCTTCATCGCCTGGCTTTTACCGGCACCCGAGAGTCCCGTGACGAAGATAATACGTGCCGCGGTCATGTGCGGTGGAGGGAGCGTTGGACGAGCATGAAGTTCTTTTCGCCTGAACGGGCCAACGCCCTCATTCCCAAGATCTCGCCGTTAGTCGAGGAACTGCTCACCAAGCGTCGCGACCTCGCAATCAAGCTGCTCGAGAACGACCCGGCGCTGCGGTCGAATGCACCGCCGCGGGCCACGCGCCTTGCCGGCTTGCGCTCACCCTTTCCGCCGCCGCGTTTCGGCGAGCTCAAAAGCGAGATCGTTCGGCTGATCCATCGGATCGAGTCCTTTGGTTGCATCGTCAAAGATATCGACCTCGGCACC
>DASSZO010000099.1:0-2955 GCA_035702815.1 Candidatus Aquilonibacter sp.
CGGAATATTGTCGTGCTTGCCCTCGATGATGTCCTTGAACGACCGCACCGTATCCGCCACCTTGACGTATTTGCCCGGTGCCCCCGTGAACACCTCCGCCACATGGAACGGCTGCGACAGGAACCGCTGCACCTTACGCGCACGCTGCACCGTCAGCTTGTCCTCTTCGGACAGCTCGTCGATGCCGAGAATCGCGATGATGTCCTGCAGATCCTTATAGCGCTGCAGCGTCTCTTGCACGCCGCGCGCCACGTCGTAGTGCTCTTGACCGACGATCTGCGGATCGAGAATGCGCGAGGTCGACGCGAGCGGATCGACGGCGGGGTAGATACCGAGTTCCGAGATCGGGCGCGACAGCGCGGTCGTCGCATCCAAGTGAGCGAACGTCACGGCGACGGCCGGGTCGGTGTAGTCGTCGGCGGGCACGTACACGGCTTGCACCGACGTGATCGATCCCTTGTTCGTCGACGTGATGCGCTCTTCGAGCGAGCCCATGTCGGTCGAAAGCGTCGGCTGATAGCCGACAGCCGACGGCATGCGGCCCATGAGCGCGGAGACTTCCGAACCCGCTTGCAGATAGCGGAAGATGTTGTCCATGAACAAGAGCACGTCGGCGCCCTGTTCGTCGCGGAAATATTCGGCCATCGTCACGCCCGTTTGCGCGATACGGAAACGCACGCCCGGCGGCTCGTCCATCTGACCGAAGACCAGCGTCGTCTGCGCGAGAACGCCCGACTCTTTCATTTCTTGCCAGAGGTCGTTGCCTTCGCGCGTCCGTTCGCCGACGCCGGTGAAGACCGAGAAGCCTTTGTGCACGTTGGCGATGTTGCGGATGAGTTCTTGAATGAGAACCGTCTTACCGACACCGGCGCCGCCGAAGAGTCCGACCTTACCACCGCGTGTGTACGGCGCCATAAGGTCGATGACTTTGATGCCGGTTTCGAAGAGTTTCGGCGTCGGATCTTGCGATTTGAAATCCGGCGCGGGACGGTGAATCGGCCATTCGGCCGCGGCTTTCACCGGCGCATCGCTATCGATCGCTTTGCCGAGAACGTTGAAGATGCGCCCGAGCGTGCCTTCGCCGACGGGAACTTTGATCGGTCCGCCGGTGTTCGTCACGGTTTCGCCGCGGCGCAGACCGTCGGTCGAGCCCATCGCGAGGCAGCGCACTTGGTTGTTGCCAAGTTCGTCCTGTACCTCAAGCACCAGGTCGCGCGCTTGCATCGCGGTACCGCCGAGTTCCATGCCGGTCGTCGAGGCGTGTCCGTTGGTGCCGCCCGCACCTTCGTTGACGCGAACCGTCAGCGCGTCGTTGATCTTCGGGAGCGTCTCCGCCGTGAATTCCACGTCGACGACGTTTCCGAGCACTTGCACAACTTTGCCGGTGGCAGCCATTCTCAATCGTTCCTTTTCCTAAATGTCATCCCGAACTTGTCGAGGGACCTAACCGTTGACCAGTGCTTCCGCACCGCCGACGATTTCGAGCAGTTCTTTGGTAATCGCGGCTTGCCGCGCGTTGTTCATCTGAATGGTCAGCTCGTCGATGAGCTTGCCGGCGTTGTCCGTCGCGTTGTTCATCGCAAGCAACTGCGCGGCAAAGAACGCGGCATCGGTCTCGAGCATCGCTGAGAAGATCGTGAACTCGAGGTACTTCGGCAGCAGTCGCGAGAGCACGAACTCCGGCGACGGAGAAAATTCGAGCGATCCTTTTGCTTCCTTGTCACCCTGAGCTTGCCGAAGCGCATCGGTGACGATCGGAACCATCTGACGCGTCTCGGGCTTTTGCGACAGCATCGAGATCAGCTTCGAGCTGATCAGCGTGATGCCGGAAATGCGCCCGTTGATGAAGTCGTCGGTGACTTGCTTGGCGACTTCGCGGGCGACGTCGATCTTCGACGGCGCGTTAAGGATCCACGTCGGATGGTTGGCGTGTCCCATCCGGCGAGCGGCGTTGCGCGCTTTGATGCCGACGGTATACCACGCGACGTTTGCGTTACGGCGCGCGAAGATCTCGCCTTCGCGGATCACGTTCGAATTGAACGCGCCCGCCAGACCCTTATCGGCCGTCATTAAGATCACGCCCATCGGCGCGTTCGCGTTGCCGGGCTTCATGAACGGGTGGTCGACGTTGCTCACCGCGTTCATCAAGTCGCGCAGCATTTCGCTCAGCGTGTCCGCATAGGGACGCGCCTGCTTTTGCGCCATCTCGGCACGCCGGATCTTCGCCGCGGCGACTTGTTTCATCGCCTTGGTGATCTGCTGCGTATTCTTCAGGGAGCGAATGCGCTCCCGAAGATCCTTAACGCTCGGCATTAGAAGCTCTTATTGAACTCCGTCAGCGCGGCGTTGAGTTTTTGCTTCGTGTCATCGGCAAGCTGGCCGCTCGAGGCGATCGCTTGCGGAATCTCCGGGTGCTTGTTGTGCAGGAAGTCGATGAAACCGGCGGCCCAGTTCTGCAGGCGCGGCGTCGCGATCTCGTTGACGTAGCCGTTGGTCGCACCGTAGATGATCGCGACTTGATCTTCCATCGCCATCGGCTGATACTGCGGCTGCTTGAGCAGCTCGGTCAGTTTCTCACCGCGCATGAGCTGGTTCTGCGTCGCCTTGTCCAGATCGCTTGCGAGCTTCGCGAACGCCGCGAGATCGCGGTACTGCGCGAGTTCGAGCTTGAGCGGACCGGCAACGCCCTTCATCGCCTTGGTCTGCGCCGAACCGCCGACGCGCGACACGGAAAGACCGACGTTGACGGCCGGGCGGATACCCTGGAAGAAGAGTTCGGGCGTCAGGTAGATCTGACCATCGGTGATCGAGATCACGTTGGTCGGAATGTACGCCGAGAAGTCGCCGGCTTGCGTTTCGATGATCGGCAGCGCGGTCAACGAACCGGCACCGAGTTCGTCGGAAAGCTTCGCGGCACGCTCGAGCAGACGCGAGTGAAGGAAGAACACGTCGCCC
>DASSZO010000064.1:0-21420 GCA_035702815.1 Candidatus Aquilonibacter sp.
ACAGGATCAGGGCGAGGATCGAGACCACGGCGATATCGGGGACGGAAAACACCCTTGAACCTTCGAGCCGGCGTCAAATCCGCCTGGCGGCAGAAGGGTCTCCTGCCAGGGCTGTGCAAGCAGTTCGGTCCGCCGTGAAGATCATCTACACGCGTGGCAACCGTACCGAAACGCTTGCCTCGCTCGCGACCCTGCGAAAGATCCTCAACCGGTTCGTCGCACATCGCGTTTTTTACGAGGTCTCCAGCCGCAGCAAACGCGGCCATGAGTTCTTTTCCGCCAAGAACGTCTTCGTGGTCGGCCTGATCGAGGTGACCAACTACGAGCACCTCAAGATCCTGATCTTCGACGCAAACAATCAAGCGCACTCGATCGAAATCCTCAATCCGCAAACGATGCGCATCTACGACGAGATGCCCGGGCGCGGATTCGCCGTCTCATTTATCAGCGAGAGCGAAAACGGCGTGGAGACCCGCTGCTACATTCGCGACGAAGGCGAAGACGAAGCCGGTATCAAGGAACAGACGGCGCTCGAGAAGATCACGCTCCCGCAACTCTTCGAGTATCTCGAAGAACTCACCGCGGTCGAAGCGTCAAAACCGTAGCGGAACATATTTCCGTCACGTGTCGAATCCGCATCCACTCGTTCGACGAGGGTGTAGGAGGACACCAACATGCGCATCGCTTCACTCGTCGCCCGCATCCTGCTCGGAGCACTCTTCACGTTCGCGGGAGTATCGGCGTTCTTCATGGGTCCGCCACCGCCGATGCCCGGTCTCGTCGGAGCCGTTACGCACGACTTCTATGTCAGCCACTGGAATCTGGCGGTCGCGTTCGCCCAGCTTGCAGCCGGCATACTGTTGCTGCTCAACCGCTACGTCACGCTCGCGCTCATCATCATCGGCGCATTTCTCTACAACAGCCTCGCATTTCACGCCCTATTAATGCCGTCGACATTGCCGATTCCGCTCATCGTCACCCTGATCTGGGTCGCCGCATGTTGGCCGCGCCGAAACACATTCGCTAGGCTGTTCGCAGCATGAACGACGCAAAACCGGTACTACAAATACCAGTTTTTACAAAAGGATCTGATGAAGCGCACGTGCGAAGAAATGCGCGCTCAAGAGCCGACCGTTTCCCACGGTGAGCCTTTGCATCGGGTGTATTTCAGGAAACCAATGAAGCATATCTCAGCACTGCAACTATGATGGAACCGCTGCTGTCTGGCGTATTGAGCGTGGCGTTTTTTGCCGCGGAGCTGATCACGCTCGCGGCACCGGCCAAAGTTCAAATCCAAGTGCCTCACGCCGGGCTCTCGTGCAGATCAGCGGCTGGATCTTCCTCCCGTGCGCTCGGAGATCCGATTATCCAGCGGGCAAGTGAGCCGGACATTCCCGGTTCAGACGGAAACGAGATTAATCAAATCTATCGCGTCGACTCGTTGGACCCGCCCCAGGTACTCGGGTGGATTTTCAGGTCGTTTAATCATCGATGGCAATTCGAACCCTATGCAGATGGGTTGAGGAACGTATTCGTGCCAATTTCGATTCAGGACATTGACGATGTATCGGCACACAAAATCGAGGTTTGGACGCAGCACGCTTCAGCAAGCGTAGGGACGAAATTCAAGCGACCAACGATTTTCATGAGAAAAATAAACATGAGTCAGTGCTTTAAAAAGAGCTGGAACGGATCCGACTAATCGATGCAAAAATGAAGGCAGCCGGCAACACGGGACAGACGATCAGCGTGCAGCCGTGCTTCTCGGAGACTGCATAGTAGATGCTTGTCATACTTTTGGGGGCGACCGCAGCAATCCACTATCCGCTTCGTTGCGAGGGCGCCAGGAGCCAGCGCGGAGAGAATGTACCCGCGAGCACAAGTGACGGCGCTCACGCTGTCGTTCACTCCGCAGCCGTTAAAATTGGCGGGAAGGTAGCAGGTTGGCTTTATGAAGATCGCAACGGCACCCTTTGGTTTGGTGCGAACGAACGGGCTCCCGTGGCTTCCGCCTCAAGAGCTGCCCATTTCTTCCGGCTGCCGCTGCCGGCGCAGCGGTCATTTGACATGCAGGTTACTCGCCCGCTTCAGCTTCAGCCGCTGGTACATGACGAGATCACAATAACCGTGTGTTATTAGATCGTTGGGGGCGCGCATCGGCTTAGACCCCAGTATTCAGAATTATTTGTCTTCTTCTTTTTTCTCTTTGCCGATGTTGAGGATGGCTTCGGTGATCGCGCCGGGTGAGAGATGCATGGCGGCGAGGATGCCTGGTGCGCGAACGGCGTCCGCGGCGATACCGAAAGCGAGATGCTTCGGCAAGTAAGGCGAACCGTCTTCGACGCGCTTTGCGCCTTCGTTCCAGGCGCTAAACGCCTCGCGGCTCAACCAAACGCTTTTGCTGCCGTCAGGCGTTTTGAACGCGAGCGTGTTAAAGCGCAGCATCGCGGCGCGTTCGCCGGCTTGCATGTTTGGTTCGGCAACGCGCCCGGCGATATCGGCCTTTGCCGCTTCGGCGGACATTTGGTACGCGTCGAGCTTCTCACGCGGCAGCGCTTCGGAGAGCGCAGATCCGATCTCAGCATCGTCAAGCAACGCGAGCAACAACGTGCGCACGGTGATGAACGGTTCGCGCAGTTGTCCCGCGATTTCGGCGGCGTGCCGCATCAACCCGAGGATCTGCGCCGAGAGAAAGATCTGCTCGTCCGTCATAGCAGCCTGCTTTGCTTCTTGCCGCGACGCCCCTCTAGCCGGCGCGCTTGATGCATCGCGCGCACCGCGTCGTCATATCGACCCAACTTCTTGTAAGCCGACGCGAGATTCATGTGCGCCATCGCATACTCTGCATCGGCGGCGATCGCGGCTTCGTACCAGCGTACCGCCTCGATCGCATCGCCTCCATCGAACGCAAGATTGCCGATGTTCATCAGTGCCGGTGCGAAATTGGGGTCATGCTCCAACGCAGCATCGAAATCGGCGCGCGCCTGGGCGGGGCGCGCCTCCTGAATATGGCGCACGCCGCGTTTGTTGAACGATGGCGCGTCGCCGGGCTCGAGCTCGGGCGGCTCGACGGGGCGTTCCTTGAAAGCGAAGCGGCGTAGGAAATGGAACACGATGAGCGTCCTATGTTCACGATCGACGTCGTCACGCTCTTTCCGGAAGTCTTCGCCCCGTTCGTTGGGCTCTCGATCGTCGGCCGCGCCGTCGAGGCCGGCCTCGTCGACGTCCGCTACCATCATCTCCTCGACGCCCTCGTCGGGGCCGAGCGCGCCGACGACACGCCCTTCGGCGGTGGCGCGGGGATGGTGCTGCGCATCGAGCCGATCGCGCGGGTGCTCGACGCGATCCTCGCCGGCGCCCCGGCAGGCGAGCGCCGCGCGATCGTCATGCCGAGTCCCGCCGGGCGTCCCTTCAGGCAGCCGGACGCCGAGCGTTTCGCCGGCCTCGACCGCTTGATCATCGTCTGCGGACATTACGAGGGCATCGACGAGCGCCTCACCGAGCTCTACCCGGTCGAGGAGCTCTCGCTCGGGGATTTCGTCCTGACCGGGGGCGAGCTGCCGGCGTTGGCCTTCATGGACGCTACCGTCCGCTTGCTCGAGGGTGCGATCACCGCGGAATCGGCCGCCGCCGAGTCCTTCGCCGAAGGGATGCTGGACTACCCGAGCTACACCCGGCCCGCAGTCTTCCGGGGGGTCGCCGTTCCAGAGGTCCTCCTTTCGGGCAATCATGCCAAGATCGCCGAATGGCGCCGAGAACAATCCCGCGCCCGAACGCAGGCGCGCAGAAGCGACCTCTTGGGGGCCCCGCCGAAAGCGGGGGGCGCGGAGCCGAAGGCGTA
The DNA here is from genome assembly GCA_035702815.1 of Candidatus Aquilonibacter sp. Taxonomy (GTDB): domain Bacteria; phylum Vulcanimicrobiota; class Vulcanimicrobiia; order Vulcanimicrobiales; family Vulcanimicrobiaceae; genus JAMXLG01. The sequence goes on from DASSZO010000064.1 coordinate 3,842, forward strand.
GCGCCTTTTAGACCGAGGGGTCCCCGGCGCGCGGAGCGCGTTGGGGATAAAAGACTTGCTCGACGAACCCTAGGCATGATATATTGCCCAGGTTGTCGCGCCGGGTGTCCCGCGCGCTTATTCGTTCGTCCGAACTAGAGAATGTGCCATGAACGTCATCGACGTCCTTAATAAAGAACAACTCAAAGATAGCGTGCCGGACTTCCGCCCCGGCGATACGGTCAAGGTGTACTCCAAAGTCGTCGAAGGCGGCAAAGAGCGCATCCAAATGTTCGAAGGCGTCGTAACCGTCCGTAAGGGCGGCGGCGCGCATGAATCCGTCGTCGTTCGCCGCGTCGCCCACGGCGTCGGCGTCGAGAAGACGTTCTTGCTGCATAGCCCGCGCGTCGATCGCATCGAGCTCGCCAAGCGCGGCATCGTGCGTCGCAGCCGTCTCTATTACTTGAGCGACAAGATCGGTAAAGCGGCTCGCATCAAGGAAAAGAAAGTCACCAAAGCCTAGCCGCCCTGACGCCGCTGCAACTGCTCGGGCTCGTCGCAGTCTTCGCGGTGGCTCGGGTGACTCTGAGTATCAAACCAATCGCGGCCGACGACGGAGAGTCGTCGGCCGTTGCTGTCGTACGCGGGTACCTCGACGCGTTCATCATCGCCGGCCTCGCCGCGATGCTGCTCATCACGTTCGTCATCCGAACGTTCTACATTCCGTCGATTTCGATGGTGCCGACGCTGCAGGTCCACGACGTGCTGCTCGTTGACGAGCTCACCTACCACCTCCACAAGCCCTCGAGCGGCGACGTCGCCGTCTTCATGCCGCCGATCAATTCAGGCGGCAACGAGTTCATCAAGCGGGTCATCGGCATCCCGGGTGACACCATTTCGATCAAGGACGGTATCGTCTACCGAAATGGCAAAGCGCTGGTGGAACCGTACGAAAACGAGCAACCCAAGTACGACCTCGAGATCAAGAACTACGATATTTACGTCGACGGCGTTCCCCTCGATCCCCAGAATGCCAACATTCCGCCTCGTTCGCGATGGAGCGCTCCCAACCGCATCCCGGCAGGCTTTTACTTGATGCTGGGAGATAATCGGAATTATTCCGACGATTCGCACGTGTGGGGTTTCACGACGGAAGCGTCGTTTTTCGGACGCGCATTTTTCATATTCTGGCCGCTGAATCGATTCAGCATCATTCGATAAAAAGAGACGATACGACGAGATGACACCTTACGAACTCCTTGGTCTAGTCGCCATTATCGCCGTCGTGCGGTTTGGGCTCTCACTTCGGCCCGTCGCTGCCGCCTCGAGTGGGCGCAGCACGACGATCGCCAAGGAATACCTCGATCCGTTTATCTACGCGGGTATCGCGGCGTGGCTGCTCATCACGTTCGTCGCGCGGACCTACTACATTCCGTCGGCGTCGATGGTACCGACGCTGCAGATTCACGACGTCTTGCTCGTCGACAAATTCGAGTATCGCTTCCACAAGCCGAATGAAGGCGACGTCGTCGTCTTTCCGCCGCCGATTCCCACGCCCGATGACTTCATCAAACGTGTAATCGGATTGCCCGGCGAGCGTTTGCGCATCACCAAAGGCGTCGTCTACATCAACGACGTGGCGCTCAAGGAACCGTACATCGCGCAGCCGCCGAACTACGACCTCGAAGTGCGAAACTACGGCATCTACGTCAACGACGGCTTCGGCTGGCATCCGCTCGATCCGTCGGCGGCCAACGTTCCGCCCAAGAGCATGTGGACGTCGCCGAATACGATTCCGCCCAACTGCTACTTCATGATGGGCGACAATCGCAACGACTCGGACGATTCACACGTCTGGGGATTTGCGCAATTCGGCGGCACGTTTGCAACCGGACCTCGCGCCGGCGAACGCGCGGGCTTCACCGGACGCGCGTTTCTGATCTTCTGGCCGCTCTCGCAAGCAAAGATTCTCCCCTAGCCGCCTTTGCGCGCAAGCCCTCGCCCCTCGACAGGCTCGGGATGACCGGGGGGCGGGTGAAGCGAAGGCTACGCTTCGTGGTCCGCTTGGTGCAACTGCGTTCGATCGCGAGTCTCGCGCTGCAATTGGCGATCTTGGGAGCGCTCATCGCGGCGTTCTTCGTGCGCATGCCGCAAGTAAGCGGGCTCTCGATGGCGCCGCACATCAGCTCGGGCGAGTACGTCGTGATCAATACGCTCGCCTACCGCTTCGCAACGCCGGCGCGCGGTGACATCGTTGCGTTTCGCCACACCGCCGACGCGCCCGAAGTGTACATCAAACGCGTGATCGGGCTTCCCGGCGATCGCATCCGCATCGATGGCGGCATCGTGTACGTCAACGGCGCCAAACTCGACGAGCCGTACGTGCACTTTCACGACGATCGCAGCTTCCCCGAAGTGACGGTTCCGGCCGAAAGCGTTTACGTGCTCGGCGACAATCGCGCAAATAGCGAAGACTCGCGCTTTTTCGGCCCGGTCGCCGATCGCGATCTGACGGGTCGCGCGCTCATGGGCATCTGGCCGCTTTCCGATCTTGGGCGACTGTGAACGCCGATCTCCAGCGGGCGGTTCAGTGGTATCCCGGCCACATGGTGCGCGCGATGCGCAAGATGGCCGAATACCTCAAGCTCGTCGATCTCGTTATTGAAGTGCTCGACGCTCGCGCGCCGCGCAGCGATGCCAATCCAATGCTCGATGCGCTCATCGGCACCCGCGCGCGCTTGACGATTCTCAATCGCGACGATCTTGCCGATCCGTTCACGACCAAGAAGTGGCTCGACGCGTTTCATGCGCAGGGGCACGAAACGATCGCGGCCGAGGGGCGTCAACAGCAAAGCGTCGGCCGGATTCTCAAAGCGGTCAAGGATGTCGCCGCCCGGCGTCCCGGGATGACGCGCGCGATCATCGTGGGGTTGCCGAATTCCGGCAAATCGTCGATCATCAACGGCCTGCTCAAACGATCCGCGGCGAAGACCGAAGACCGCGCCGGCGTTACACGCCAGTTGCAGTGGTTTCGTTTGAGCCCGACGATCGAATTGATGGACACGCCCGGTATTCTCGTACCGAAAATCGAGACGCCGGAGTCGCAGTGGAAGCTCGCGCTCGTCGGCGCGGTTCCGCGCGAACGCTACGACCCCGAGGAAGTCGCCGTCAACTTCCATCGGTGGCTGACCGCTAAGACCGCCGGCCAGACGAGCGTGCCGGATTTAGAAAGCTTTGCAAAAGCGCGCGGTTTCGCGCGCAAGGGTGGCGAGGTCGATTACCACAACGCGGCGCAATCCTATATCCGCGCGTTCAATGACGGAACATTTGGACGGATCAGCTTGGAATCGCCCGACGATCGATGACCACAAAAATCGACAAACAACGCAAGGCCAAAAACGCGTACGAACGCGAACGCCGTCGCCTGCATCGCTTGCACCGCTACGAACAGGCCGCGCGTGAAAAGGGCTTTACGCTCCTCGGCGGAGTCGACGAAGCCGGGCGCGGACCGCTCGCGGGTCCGGTTGTCGCGGCATGCGTCGTCGCGCGCGAGCCGCTGATGCTCAAGGGGCTCAATGACTCCAAGCAAGTGCGTAAAGAGCTGCGCGAAGAATTGGCCGCGGCCATTCGCGAACAGGCTGCCGGATGGGGCATCGGCATCGCGAGCGTTGAGGAGATCAACAAACTCAACATCTACTGGGCCAGCGTGCTCGCAATGGAACGCGCAATCGCGGCGCTGACCTGCGGGCCGCCCGAATATTTATTCACCGATGCGGTGCGCATCAAGTCGTTCAGCGGTCCGCAGGAACCGCTGATCAAAGGCGACGCGATCTGCGCGGTCGTTTCGGCCGCTTCGATCCTCGCAAAAGTTCACCGCGACGCGCTGCTGACCGAGCTGCACGCGCTCGATCCCCGCTATGGCTTTCACGAACACAAGGGGTACGGCACTCCGACCCACATCGCGGCGCTCAAGCTTCACGGACCGAGCGTGCACCATCGCGCGGCCTGGTGGCGGGTGCGCGACGCGCAGCTCGAACTCTTGTTCGAAGGCGACGCCGGCGCAGAGGCGCAGGGTGAGTACGAGCAGCAAGGGGCGCCGGGGTGAGGATGCCGCGGCGGCATTTCTCGAGGACGCCGGTTATCGAATCGTCGCCCGAAACTATCGGACGCCGTCGGGTGAGGCCGATCTCATCGCGCTCGACGGCCGCACCCTGGTGATCGTCGAGGTCAAGCGGCGCGATCGCGACGCGTTCGGCCGCGCGCTGGCCGCCGTGGACGCCCGCAAACGCCGGGCACTGCGGGCGCTGGCCGCCGACGTCGCGCAAGTCCTGGCCCCCAATGCAAGAATCCGGTTCGACGTGGTGGCGATAGACGGTAATCGGTTAGCCCTCCATCGAAACGCCTTCTGATACCCTATGGACAGAGCTTGCTAGTGGATTCGCTCCAAGGACGGACGCTCGGCGGCCGCTATGAAATAGTCGAGCTGATCGGACGCGGCGGCACGGCCGACACGTACCGCGCGCTCGATAAGACGCTGCATCGCGACGTCGCCGTGAAGGTGCTGATCGAACGCTCCGACGAGACCAACGCGCGCCTCTTGATGGAAGCGCGCGCGATGGCGCGCCTGAACCATCCGCACATCGTCGCCGTGTACGATGCGGGTGAAGATGCGGGTATCTCCCACATCGTGATGGAGCTCGTTCGCGGCAAGACGCTCTCGCAGCTCGAAGCGGGCGAGCTGGGGTACCGGCAAGCGCTCGGATACATTCACGAAGTGCTCGAAGCCCTCGACTACGCGAACTCACAAGGCATCATCCACCGCGACATCAAGCCGTCCAACATCATGATCGTAGAAGACGGTAAACATACAAAGCTCACCGACTTCGGGCTCGCGCGACGCGCTAGCGAAGTGACGCAGACGACGCGCACGGGCCAGATCGTCGGCACGATTTCGTATCTGGCGCCCGAGCGATTCCTGAGTAAACCCGCCGACGTGCGCAGCGACCTCTATTCCGTCGGCATCGTCATGTACGAAATTTTCACCGGCACGCTGCCGTTCCGCAACGACCGCGACGATATCGTTGCGACGATGTATTCGCACGTCCACGATCTGCCGACACCGCCGCGCGAGATCAACCGCAATATTCCCGAATCGCTCGAGCACGTCATCATGCGCGCCATCGAAAAAGATCCCGGGAAGCGCTATCAAAACGCGCGCGAGTTCATGGCCGACATCACCGCGCTGCTCGGTCCGGCGGCGCCGGTCTCGCGCAACGAACCGGTGCCCGACGCAAAACCGCTGCGCACGTTCACGCCGTCCGCCAAGCAAACCGATCCGACGCTGCGGCAGGCGCTCGACAAGGCGCTTGCGAGTTCGCGCAATCGCACTGACGCGCTCGAGAACGTGCTCAAGGGCATGATCGCCACGCGCCGCCGCGACTACGACGAAGCTAAAGATGCCTACGTCGCCGCCATGCACGAACTCTCCGTGAGCAACAATGAGTCCGAATATGCAAAGACGGCGCTCAAGTACGCGACGATGATTCTACAAAAGGCCGCCGATGGGCGCCGCGAGCGTAACGAACTCCGCGACGCGGTCAACCGCCTCAACGAAGCGCTTCGCATTTTCCACGAATACGGGCTGCACGAGCAATACGCGCACGCCGAGTATATGATCAACGCGCTCGAGCGCACCGCCATAGGGATTATCTTCTAACAACTCACCATGTCGAAGACGAACAATCCGGAGCTTCGGCGCTCCGTCACGCCCTGGGGATCGTTCTCGTGGGGCTACTCGGATGTCGGGGCGGACATCTTCGTCGGACTCGGCCTCGTCCTCGGCGCCGCCGCAGGCGCGTCAAACGTCGCCTTTCTTTTTGCGGGCGTCGTCTACGTCTGCATCGGCCTGGCGTATACCGAGCTCGCGGCGACCTATCCGGTCGCGGGCGGCGGTCAATACTTCGTCCTTCGCGGACTCGGCGACATTTTCGGATTTATCGCCGGGTGGGCCGTGCTGCTCGATTTTACGATCGACATCGCGCTCTTCTCCTGGAGCTGCGTCGACTATCTTAGCGAGCTGCTTCCGGTCGTCGGAACGACCGCGCATCCGTGGGCGCACTTTATCGTCGTCATCGGCCTGATCATCGGACTGTGCCTGCTCAACTACATCGGCGTTCGCGAGTCCACCGCGCTCAACGGTTTCGTCAGTGGTCTCGATATCGTCAGCGAAACGGCCATCCTTACGCTCGGCTTTCTCTTTGCGTTCAGTCCGCAGCTGTTGATCCACACGATGCAGACGAGCTGGCCGTCGCCGATGGACTTCATGAAAGGCATCTCGCTTGCGATCGTCTCGTTCGTCGGACTCGAATCGATCTCGCAAGCGGCCGAGGAGACGCAGCGCCCCGCCTCGATCATTCCGCGCACGTCGACGGCGCTGATCCTAACGATTTTGATCTTTGCGCTCTCGTATTCGAATCTCGCGCTGGGCATGCATACGTGGCATCCGATCCCGCTCGACGCGCACGGTCATCCGCAGATGCTCTGGCAGTGGCTCGGTAACAGCGATAATAACGGCAAAGCCGTCGCGCTGATCGCGAAGATGGTGCCGTACTGGGGCGCCATCGCGGCGTTCTACGTGCCCGTGCTCGGCTCGGTGCTGCTGCTCATCTCCTCGAACTCGGGCGTCTTCGGCAGCTCGCGCATCGCCTACGCTATGTCGAAAGGCGGCCTGCTTCCCACCGCGTTCCAACTGGTGGACCGGCGCTTCCGCACGCCGACCGTTTCGCTCTTGGTTTTCACGGGAGTCGCGTTGCTCGAAGCGGTGTTCGCCGCGCTTCCCTACTTGAGTCCGCACATGGCGCAGTTCTACGAACTGCACTTCAACGGCGAGTTGGGTATCGATTTTCTCGGCGATCTCTACGCATTCGGCGCCGCGACGAGCTACTCGCTGGTCTTCATCGCGCTCATCGCGTTGCGCTTAAAAGATCCATTGAGTCCGCGCAAGTTCAAAATTCCGGTTAACATTCCGGTCAGGTTCCGCGGCGAGCGCGCGGAATTTCCGGTCATCGCCGTGCTCGGGTTTATCGGCATCGTTGCGATCTTGGTCTTCACGATGATCACGCACCCGATCGGACGAATTGCCGGCCCGTCGTGGATCATCCTCGGATTGATCTTCTACTTCATCTACCGAAAACGCAAACAGATGCCGGTATTCGGATCGAACGTGCGCGATTGGCGCACGGAGCAAGTTGATATCCTCCGGCGCGCGGGCGAACTCGAACTCATGGACGAGTACATTGCCAATCTCAAGGCGAGCGACGAGCGGCGCGCGCGCAGCGGCGCGGTGAACGGGTAATGCCGATGATTTACGCTCGCGCGATTCTTGCGGTATTGATGATGGTCATCGGCGCGTTCGTCGTCATTCAAATGCTGCGTTATCCGATTGCGCAATCGTTTACCGGAATCGTGCTCGGCGGCGCGATGGTGCTCTTAGGCGGCCTGCGTTTGCGTCAGGTTCGTGAGGCGCTGCGCAGCCGATGACGTTCACGGGCGGTGAGATTCACATGACGATCGCCGGCGCAGTCATCGCCGTGCTGATCCTCCTGGCGGTCGGCGCAACGTTGTGGTGGATGCTGCATCCGCCCGCGTCGTTCGTGCAAAAGCTCGCGAAGGAAGCCGAGACGTCGCTCGAGCGCATGGTCGGCTCGATCGTCGTGGTCTTCTCGCAAGACATTCTGTCAGGGCACATGATGGCTCTGGCAGCGAAGTTGGCGCGCGGCGAAAAGTCCGAGCTGCTCGCGGTCTACGTGATCGAAGTGCCGTACACGCTGCCCCCCGACGCCGAGATGGCCGTCGAGGAGCGGGCCGCGCTGGACGCCCTGGGAGCTGCCGAAACGATTGCCACCAATACCGACGTTTCCATACGGACCGAGATCATCAAGGCGCGTTCCACCAAACAGGCGGTACTCGACCTGGCCAAGCGCGAAAAGGCCAATCTGATCATCGTCGGCTCGTTCCGTGAAGGCAAGTACACCGGTGCCCCCCTCGGACGAACCATTGAAGAGATCGCGGCGGACGCCAAGTGCGACGTCTTGATCGGTGTTGAAGGCAAGCACGGGACACTGCTCTACGAAGAGCCGACCCCCGGCCCCTCAGCGTAACGCTTATCGGAGGATCTATGCAAAAACGACGCACCCCGCTCTTCGTCTTCGCCGCGGCGCTCGCGGCCGCGCTTCTGCCGGTCGCTTTCGCCAATGCCGCATCGGCAACGCCTTCGGCGGTAACCGCATTCAACGCGGCCTTTGAAAAGACGACGAGCTTCACGTATAAGCTTCATTCGCACGAAGTCAAAGGCAGCGACGTGCAAGACCGCGTGTACGACTACTCGTTCATGAAGCCGCACTTCGCCAAGACCCTCATCGAAAGCGGCGCCGGCCGCGGGTCGGGCGGCGTGTGGGCCGGAGGCGATCAGGTCAGCGGACATCAAGGCGGCTTTCTCTCCGGTATCCACCTCAAGGTCGGCTTGCACGACGGGCGCGCCGTCTCGCTTCGCGGCTATACGATCCCCGACGGACTGCCGCAGAACATCGTTGCGACGTACACGACGGTCAAAGGTACGCTGACGCAAACGCATGACGCCGGCGTCATCGGCGGTACGCAGACGGACATGCTGACGCTTAAGGTCGCCGATCCGGCCGGCAACAACGGCATCTCGATGCAAAAGATCTATCTTTCGCAGCAGAACCACTTCCCGCTGCGCCAAATTCTCTACGACGGCGACAAGGTCGTGCTCGATCAGTCGTTCACCGACTACAATTTCAACGCGAACCTCTCGCAAAACGACTTCCCGTTCTAGTTCGTCCGTACCGATGAAACCAAGAAGCCGCCTCCGGGCGGCTTCTTTCGTTTTTGGGCGATCAGACGCGCTCTTCGTAGTATTCCTCGATGCGATCGTACACGTGCGCCGGGAACTCAAGATCCTTATACACGTTTCCCTCGCCGGGGTCGTCGTGCGGCAGAATCGGAAACGCTTGCTTTGCCTGGAATTCCGCGATCTTTTGACGCGACGGCGGGTTGTAGTCGTGCTCGCTGACCTGCAAGATGAGCGCGCGCGCCTTCTTCTCGTCACAGTCGGCGCCTTTGCAGAGCAGTTCGACCAACTCGTCTTCGCCGGCGAAGTAGCGACCCACCATGACAAAGACCAGCCGCCCGTAGTGCCCGATGTCCTCACCTGATTCGAGGGCATCGATCAAGTGCCGCATCATCGCGTTCTTGCGTACGGTATCGTCCATGTCGACATCGTACCCGAACGTATGTTTGGTAAACGTGACCGTTTTCAGGTGGAGGTGGCTATGGCGCAGAACGCAGGACGCGATGCGTAAGATGCTTTCGTTCGTTTCGCTTGCCGCCTCGCTCGCTCTGCTGGGCGCAGCAGATCCGGCCGCCTTAGATGCGCCGCCGGCGTCCGCCGTCATTTCGTACTCGCAACCCGTCATCGCGATCGAACACGTCCGCGTCATCGACGGCACCGGCGCAGCACCGGCCGAGAATCAAACGGTCGTTGTGAAACGCGGAAAAATCGTTGCCTACGGCGCGAGTGCGCGCACGCAGGTTCCAGCAGGGGCAACGGTTATCGACGGCACGGGCAAAACGCTCACGCCCGGCTTCGTTGGCACGCACGATCATCTCTATTACGTCAGCGGCGGCCCGCTCTTCGTCATGCGCGAGATGCCCTACAGTTTTCCACGCATGTACCTAGCGGGCGGCGTCACGACGATTCGCACGACGGGAAGTGTCGAACCGTATACCGATCTGCACATCAAGCGTTCGATCGACAAGGGCGATCTCGTAGGCCCGCATCTCGACGTCACGAGCGCGTATTTGACCGGATACGAACCGTTCTTCGTTCAGATGGGCGACATCGAAACACCCGAACTCGGGCGCCGCACGGTCGATTTCTGGGCCGATCAAGGCATGACGTCCTTCAAGCTCTACATGCAGATCAAACCGTCGGTGGCGCAAGCGATTGTGAATGAAGCGCACAAGCGCCACCTCAAAGTGCTCGGGCACCTCTGCACGATCGGCTTTGCCCAAGCGTCGAAGATGGGCGTCGACAGCCTCGAGCACGGACTGTTCGTAGATACCGAATTCACGCCGGGCCTCGATCCCGACGCATGCCCGACGACGGAGACGGCCGAGGCGGAATCGATTGCGAACTTGAGCGGGACGAAGATGCACGGCCTCATCGCGCTGCTCGTGAAGAATCACACAGCGGTGAGTTCTACGCTCGCAAACTTCGAGGGACGAACCCCGCCTCCAATGCGCGTCGAAGAGCGAATGTTCGCGTTGCTCGACCCGGAATCGAAAGCGGACGTCCTCGCGACGCGCGCTAAAGTCGAAGCGAGACCGCAGAAGGCCACGGATCTTTGGCGCCGTGAATACGCCGCGGAATTACGCTTTGAAGTCGCGTTCTTTCACGCGGGCGGACTATTGACCCAGGGGCCCGATCCGACGGGGTACGGCGCCACAATCGCGGGCATCGGCGATCAGCGCGATATCGAATTACTCGTCAAAGGCGGCCTGACGCCGGTCGAAGCAATCCAAGTGGCAACGCTCAACGGCGCAAAGTCACTCGGACGGGACAAGACGATCGGCAGCATCGCAGTCGGGAAGAACGCCGACCTCGTCCTCATCGACGGCAACCCGGCGGCGACCATCGACGACATCGAAAACGTCGTGACCGTCTTCAAAGACGGCGTCGGGTACGATTCGAAGAAGCTCTTTGCGTCGGTTAAGGGCATCGTCGGACGCCAATAACCGTTACGCTTGAGCTAAGTATCGTTTGCGCAGTTCGTCGAGGACGACGGCCAGCAAAATAACGACGCCTAGAACGACGCGCTGCAAGTACGAGTCGACGTGAATGAGGTTCATCGCATTGTAGAGCAGTCCGATGAGCAGCGCGCCGAAGAACGTTCCGTAGATCGATCCTTGTCCGCCCATCAAGCTCGTGCCGCCGACCACGACCGCGGCGATTGCCTCGAGCAGTTCGTCGTGCGTGCCGGTGTCCGGCGAGCCGGACGAAAATCGCGCCATATAGAGAAAGCCGACGATCGCCGCGCAGACGCCGCTGATGACGTACACCGCGGTCTTGACACGCGCGACGTTGACGCCCGCAAGGCGCGCCGCTTCTTCGTTCCCGCCGAGTGCGAAGACGTAGCGGCCGAATCGGGTGCGCATGAGCACCACCGTCGCGATTGCAACGACGACGACCATCCACAGAATCGGCGTCGGAATCTTGCCGAAGATCATACCGGTGCCCACGCCGTTGAACGCCGATGACTGCAGCGGAATCGGCGAGCCGCCCGAGATGATGTAGGCAAGGCCGAACGCGATTTCGAGCATCGCGAAGGTGGTGATGAACGGCGGCAAGTTGAGTTTTACGACCGGAATCGCGTTGACCCAACCGGCGATGGCACCGACGATCATGCCCGCGAGCAACGTGACGATGACGAGCAACGGACCGCCGAACGGCAACGCGTTTGCGACGCGCGCCATGACGACGCCGGTAACGGCGACCAGCGACCCGATCGAGAGATCGATTCCGGCCGTGATGATGACAAACGTTTGCCCGACCGCGAGGATGCAGCTGTAGGTAATCTGCTGCAGCACCTGGATCAAATTCGACGCCGACAGAAACCGCCCGTGAGCCATCGAGTTGACGATGATGATGAGGATGAGCGCGAAGACGACGAGCGACGTCGTTCGTATCCACGGATTCTTGAGCACCGCGGTCATGCTGCAGCTCCGGTCGCGGCGGCGATCACCTTATCGGGGGTCGCTACGGCTCGATCGAGTTCTTGGACGATCTTTCCGCCGCGAATGACGAGAATGCGGTGCGACATCCCGAGCACTTCGGGAAGCTCGCTGGACACCATCACGATGGCTGCTCCGTTCTTGATGAGTTCGAGCATGAGTGCGTAGATTTCGGCCTTGGCTCCGACGTCGATGCCGCGCGTCGGTTCGTCAAAGAGAAAGACTCGCGCTTGTCCCAGGAGCCACTTCGCGAGCACGACCTTTTGCTGATTGCCGCCGGAAAGGTTGCGGACAAGCTGCTCGGGACTCGGCGTTCGCACGCGTAACTCGTCGGACATCTTGATTGCGGCCGCGCGCTCGCGTTTCTCGTCGATGAGGCCGTCGCGCTTGACGAACTGCGCGAGATGAGCGAGCGTGATATTCTCGCGCACGCTCATGCCTAGGACCAAGCCTTGGCGTTTGCGGTCTTCGGTAATAAAGGCGATACCCGCTTTGATCGAGTCGCGCGGATTCTTGACGCGCACGACACTTCCGTCAACTTTGAGGATGCCTGCGTCGGGCACGTCGGCGCCTGCGATGCAGCGAACGATCTCGGTCCGTCCTGCGCCGACCAACCCGGCTAGCCCGACGATTTCGCCGGCGCGCACGGAAAACGAGACATCGCGGACGCCGGGATCGCGCATGAAATGCGTTACGTCAAGGACGACGGCGGCTTGTTCTGCAACCGGCGGCAGGTCGGGAAAATGTGCATCGAGCGGACGTCCGACCATCGCTCGAATGATCTCGTTTTGCGGAAACTCCGTTTGCGCGCGCGTTTCGATGACCGAGCCGTCGCGCAGCACCGTCACGCGGTCGGCAATGCGAGGAAGCTCTTCCATGCGATGCGAGATGTAGATGATCCCGGCGCCCGCTGCTTTGAGCCGCGCGATGATAGCAAAAAGCGCGTCGATCTCGCGTTCGGTCAATGCGGCCGTCGGCTCGTCCATGACGATGATCCGCGCATGGCGCGAAAGCGCTTTGGCGATCTCGATGAGCTGCAGCGCCCCGACCGACAATTGTGAAGCCGGCGTGTCGAGCGGAAGATCCATCCCCAGATCTTCGACGACTTTGCGCGCCCGCTCGCGCGCCGCTTTTTCGTCGAGGAGCACGCCGCGCGTCGGTTCGTTGCCGAGGTTGATGTTCTGCATTGCCGTGAGCTGCGGAACGATGTTGAACTCTTGATAGATCATTCCGACGCCGAGCGCTTCGGCGTCGTGGGGGGTCGCGATGTCGACCACCTTACCGTCGATTGCAATCGTGCCGGTATCCGCGCGTTGCGCGCCGGCAAGGATCTTCATCAACGTCGATTTCCCGGCGCCGTTTTCGCCGACGAGTGCGAGGACTTCGCCGGAATGCAGCGTCAGCGTAACGTCCGAAAGCGCGCGGACACCGGGAAACGATTTCCCGATGCCGCGCATTTCGAGCAGTGGTGCGTCGCTCAGCGGATTACTTCCCCGCGTCGGCTTTCGTGTACGTGCCGACTTGCACGTGCACGATCGGCTGCGGCGTCTTTCCGGCGAAATAGTCGTGGATCGTATCGATCGTCAGCGCACCGATCTGCGCGGGGTGCTGAATCGCGTCGCCGTACATGTCGCCGTTGGCAATCGCCGTGCGCGCCTCGGGCGTCGCATCGTAGCCGATCACCGCGATTTTTCCACCCGCGTTCGCGGCCTTGATCGCGCTGACCGCGCCGAGCGCCGAGTCGTCGTTGATGCCGAAGACGCCTTTGATTTGCGGATTCGATTGGAGGATGTCGCTCATCGCGCTATCGGCCTTCGTACGGGCGCCGCCCGCGTCGACGTCGGCGACGATCGTCACGGCCGGACAGCCGGCTTTGATCGCCTGGCGGAAGCCCTTGACCCGGTCTTGCACGCTCGTGACTTCAGGCTCGTCGATGATCGCAACTTGTCCGCTGCGGCCGACCGCTTTGCACATCAGCTTGCCGGCCTGCATGCCGCCTTCGACGTTGTCACTCGCGACGTGCGCGACGACTTTGCCTTGTTTGCTCGTGCTCGCGATGTCGGCGGTAAAGACGGGGATCTTCGCCTTGTTCGCTTCGACGATCGCGCTGCCGATCGCGGTGGAATCGTACGGGGTGAGAACGATCGCATCGACCTTGTTCGAGATGAAGTCTTCGACTTGGCTCTGCTGCTTGGCGTTGTCGCGATTCGCGTCGACGACGATGACCTTGTAGCCGTACTTCTTGGCCTCGGTTTGCATGCCGCGTTCCATCTCCTGATAGAACTGCGCTTCACGGTCCTGGATCGACACGCCGATCGTCTTGGTGGCGCTGCCCTGCGGAGCCGCGGATGAGGACGTGGACGTGCTCGTCGAGCTCGAGGAATTCGAGCATGCTGCAAGCGACGCGGCAAGCAGCAAGAGGGCAAGCGGGCGATAAGGCTTCAACTCGTTACTCCTAAACGTAAAAATGCTGTGCTGGTAATTGTCCACAATCAGCGACGTTACTCTTGTGCAATCTGTGGAGAAGCGGTCCTTTTGACCAAAACGACCAGGCCAACTACGGCGACAATGGTGACGACAGTCCATATCGCGGCCATCGGGAGCGCACCGTAGAGGTATCCTCCCGTTGCGAACAAGGCTCCGTAGACCGCCGCGAGACCCAACACCCACGCCCCGAACGCCTGCGCCGGCGAGTCGGGCGAGGGCGGCAGACCAAAGCGGGTCCGGACGCTCCGCCAGCCGGGTCCGGCCGGTCGGACCTTCTCATAGAAGCGGGCGAGGCTTTCGGGATCGACCGGCGGCGTGAGAAACGTCACCGCGACCCAAACGACGGTCGTCGTGGCAACGGTCACGATCAGGACGGTGGCGGAATCGACCGGATGACCGAGCTTGCTCGCGGCAAAGAATCCCGCCGAGACCAGAAACGACGAGATCATCGCGCTGACCTCACTCCAGGCGTTGATGCGCGACCAGAACCAACGCAGCAAATAGATCAGCCCCGTCCCGGCGCCGATCGTCAAGAGCAGATCGAAGCCTTCCTTGGCCGTATCGAGCAAAAACGTCACGCCGACGCCGGCGAGCATAAGCACGACGGTCACCACGCGCCCCGCGAGCACGTAATCGCGTTCCGTGCCGGACGGATTGAAAAAGCGGCGATAAAAATCGTGCACGAGATACGACGTGCCCCAGTTCAAATGCGTCTCGATCGTGCTGCGGTAGGCGGCGAAGATGCCCGCAACCATCAGTCCGGCAAAGCCCGCCGGCAGAAAGACGAGCATCGCCGGATACGCGATGTCGTTGCCGATGAGCGATTGCGGCACGTATGGAAAACGCGCGTGAATATCGGTGAGCGACGGATAGACGATCGTCGACGCAAACGCCACGATGATCCAAGGCCAAGGCCGCAAGGCGTAATGCATGACGGCGAAAGCGAGCGTCCCAAAAAGCGAATCGTTCTCGGTCTTCGCGGCGAGCATGCGCTGCGCGACGTAACTGCCGCCGCCCGGTTCGGATCCGGGATACCACACTGACCACCACTGCACGGTGAGCGGAATGACGAAGATCGCGAGCGTCGTCTTCCAGTCATGGAAATCGGGAAGCATCGAGAGCATCGTCGGCCGCATCGCGCCGACCTTGGCCAGCGCGCCGTGCAAACCGCCGACACCCGGCGCATGCAAGGCGAAATAGGCGGCCGCAAACGCGCCCGTGATCGTGATGCAAAACTGGATCGTGTCGGTGACCATGACGCCCCAAAGGCCGGCTGCGGCCGCAAATACCACCGGGACGAATGCGCAGAGCAGCAGCGTTTCCCAGCGCGGCCAGCCGAAGAGCACCGAGGCGATCTTGACCACGGCGAGGTTCACCGTCGCGATGATCATGCAGTTGAACAGCAAGCCCAAATAAATCGCGCGGAATCCGCGCACGAACGAGGCTGCCGGACCGGAGTAGCGCAGTTCGTAGAATTCGAGATCGGTGAGCACGCCGCTGCGCCGCCAGAGCCGCGCATAAAAAAAGACCGTCGCCATGCCGGTCAAGAGGAACGACCACCACACCCAGTTTTCGGCGACGCCGCCATCGCGAACGAGATTCGTAACGAGGTTCGGTGTATCGGTGCTAAAGGTCGTCGCGACGAGCGAGACACCGATGAGCCACCATGGCGCCTGACGGCCTGCAGCAAAAAATTCCGCCGTATTCTTTCCGGCGCGGCGCGCGAGCACGATCGCGGGGACGAACGTGATGCCGAGCGAGACGATCACGATGACCCAGTCGAGCGCGGTCAAATGCATGCGCGCCGGATTCGCCCTTCGCGCGAAACGTGCCTACAACGGAAGTCGAAATGCGACGGTGCGGTCCGCCTCGCGGTGATTGGTCCAAAAGCGCCGGCCGTCCCACGCTAAACCACGCGCATGAAACGGCACGATCGCGACGTCCTCTGCCACGTCGGTATCCAAGTCCAGACGCGTGATCCAGTACTCGCCGCCGTCCTCGTCATCGGTCGTCAAAAGGTAGAGCTGATCGCTAATCGCCGCAGCCCCGGCAACGCCATGCGGAGACTCGTACCGTCGAAGGACCCGGCCGTCCTCGTCGAGTGAGAGGATCGCCTTGTTATACCACTGGACGAGCAGGATGTGGCCGCCAAACGAAGCGAGGTGCGAGCCCGTATCGTCGGGACAGTCGAGGTAACCATCGATGAAGCCGCGCGAAGGAGCATAGCGCCGAATGCGTCGCAGGTCATCGTCGGTCTCGCCGCACGTCATGACCAGCTCGCCGCCGGCGAAGGTCATGCCCCACGGCATACCGGGCGGCGCGAGTTCATCGATCTTCTTCCACTGTACGCGGTCGATCACGTCGATCGCGCGCGTGGCCCGAGATGAAACGTACATCGTGTCGCCGTCGACGGCGACGGCGTGCGGCTGCGGGGAAAAGGAAACGAGGCGGTCGAGTTCTGCGATCGGCTGCAACATTGCAACGCTTCGCTTCTCGACCGCCCCGCGTTATCTCCTATGGATTTGAGCCTTATTGGCAGCCGTTCGTCGTCAGTAAGACGTACGCGTCGTTGGAGGCTACCGTAAGCGGGTTGGTGACCGCGCGGCCCTCCAGATCTTTGTAGGTATGGCCAGTAGGAAGATGCGCGAGCTCGCTCGTGCGCGTCGGGAGCGATCCGGAGTTGACCACGATGACCGCGTTGGCGAAGCGGCGGTAGTAAATCTGCGGGTTCGTCGAATCGTATGCTGCGCCGCCGTAATAGGCACCGCACGGCGCACCGTAATTGGTTGCGTATTCCCCATGATACTGCTCGATGCCGTAGCCATTGCTGTTTCCGACGAACAGACGCGCCGTGCCCTGATGCCCCATCAGATAGGTCGCGATCGAGTACTCGAGCTGCTTCGACGTGATCGCGGTCGTCTGATCGAACTTGTCGACGATGAGCGGCGCGGTGCCGTGCGCCTGCGCATAGATCACCCAATCCGTGGTCACTTTAAACAGGCCGGCTTTAGTGCTCTGCTGGTAGGCGCCGTAATCGGAGTATCCGGTCTCGTTGAGGTCGGCGTCGACGTTCTGCAAGATCGCCTGTTCGTTCGCGTTGGCGACGTTCGCGGCGGGATGGTTGACGATAAGCTTGAGATTGTACGGCGCGATTACCGTATCGGTCTTGAGAATCGAACGCGCGGCTTTCACCCACGCCACCGTGTCCGTCGTCCATGCGGGATCGGTACGTCCCGTATAACGGCGCACGAATTTGCCGCTTTGATAGATGCCGCAGCCGTAGTATCCGGTGCCGTCGGCCA
>DASSZO010000123.1:0-14479 GCA_035702815.1 Candidatus Aquilonibacter sp.
AGAATCTCCGGCATCTCTTCCGGCGGCGGAAGATGCTCGCGCGCGAAGCGATCGATGTGGCCGGTATAGCTCATGCCTTCTCCAAGCTCGCACGCGCGATAACGATTTTTTGAATTTCGCTGGCTCCCTCGTAAATGCGCAACGCGCGAACGTCCCGATAGAGGCGCTCGACGACCTCGCCTCTGGTTACGCCGCGTCCGCCGAACAGTTGCACGGCGCGATCGCAGACACGTCCCGCCGCTTCGGTCGCGAACAGTTTTGCCATCGCTGCTTCACGCGTTACGCGAGCGGCACCCGCGTCCTTCGTCCACGCCGCCCGGTAGACCAACAGCGCCGACGCGTCGAGATCGACCGCCATATCGGCAAGCGACGCTTGAGTAAGCTGAAGCGCGGACAGCGGGGCGCCAAACAAGCGGCGCTCTTTGGCATGCTGCGTCGATTCGTCAAACGCGCGACGCGCGAAGCCGAGCGCCGCTGCGCCGACGGTACTGCGAAAGACGTCAAGTGTTGCCATCGCGATCTTGAATCCATCGCCCTCGTTTCCGATGCGATGTTCGACCGATACGCGAACGGAATCGAAGCGTAGCGTTCCCAGCGGATGCGGCGAGATCGTCTCGATCCGGTTTGTCACCTCGAATCCCTCCGCACCCGCGTCCACGACGAACGCACTCAAACCCTTCGCGCCGTCCCCGCTCGTGCGCGCGAACACGACGTAGAACTCCGCGATCCCGGCATTTGAGATCCACGTCTTCTCGCCGGAAATGCGGTATGTATCTCCGTCCCGCTCCGCGCGCGTTGCAAGCGACGCGACGTCGGAGCCGGCCTCGCGTTCCGAGAGCGCGAACGCGGCGATCTTCGTCCCCGCGACGACGTCCGCGAGGTAGCGCTCGCGGAGCGCATCGCTGCCCAACAGGGTGATGGCGCCGCTTCCCAAGCCTTGCATTGCAAAAGCGAAGTCCGCGAGCGCGGACCGATACGCAAGGCGCTCACGCGTGAGGCAGAGTGTTCGAACATCGAGCTCACGACATGCGTGCAGCCAACCGGCATCGCCGAGCGCGCGTACCCAGGCACGAACGGCTCGGTCCGGGTCGCGCTCATCGTCAAAGATCTCCGCGCTTTGGAGCCAGGTGTCGAGCCGCTGCGCGTAATCGCGATGGGTCTGCGTGAAGAACGGCCACGAGAGCGTGCGCGGATCCACGTTAATTTCCCTCGAACGCCGGGCGGCGCTTGGCAATGAACGCTTCATACGCCCGGGCAAAATCGCGGGTCTGCATGCACTCGGCTTGCGCTCGCGCCTCGGCATCGATCGCATCGTCGAGCGCCATGTCCCACTCCTCGTGCAGCATCTTCTTCGTCATTGCATGCGCGAAGGTCGGGCCGTGCGCGATCTCGCTCGCGACTTCGACGCTTCGATCGAGCACGCCATCGGGCGAAAGCAGCTCGTTGTAAAATCCCCATGAAAAGGCCTCGGCGCCGCTCATCGAACGGCCCGTATACAGCAATTCGGAGGCTCGGCCGAGTCCAATGATTCGCGGAAGGATTGCACAAGCGCCCATATCGCATCCGGCCAGCCCCACGCGAACGAACAGAAACGCTACCTTCGAGCGTTCCGTGCCGTAGCGAAGGTCGGAAGCCATTGCAAGAATCGCTCCAGCACCGGCGCAAACGCCGTCGACCGCAGCCACGATCGGCTGAGGACAGGCGCGCATCGCTTTGACCAGATCCCCGGTCATCTGCGTGAACTCGAGTAACTCGTTCGGCGTTTTCGTCGTCAACGGGCCGATGATTTCACGAACGTCGCCTCCCGAGCAAAAATTCTCGCCCTTGCCGGTGAGCACGACCGCCTTGACGCGATCGTTACGGGGAAGATCCCTAAACCAGTCGCGCAACTCCGCGTACAGCTCGAAGGTGAGCGGGTTCTTGCGTTCCGGGCGATCGAGGGTCACAACGGCGACCCGATCGCGAATATCGTACTGCGCCTTCGTCATCGGTTACTCAATTCGAAAAGGGAGATCTTCTTCCGCTGTATCGCCCGCGGTGTTTCGAGCGATGATCCGCAGCGTGTACGAGCGCAAAAAGATCGGTGGGACGTCGTACACGTCGACGTCGAAGGCGAAGCGCCCCACCCCGGTTTTTGTCGCGTCGATTGAAAAGAGATTCGTGCGCAACTCGACGCTTGCGACGTTGCTGCTCACCGTGATGCTGCCGAGGAATTGGCCGGGGTGGAACTGCTCGTGTCCGAGGTAGACGTCGTCGAGCCGATGCCGTCCGATCACAAGGCCGTTCGGAAACGACACTTGGACGATGCGAGGACGGGCGTTCGAAGGCAACATTGGAACGGCTGCCGGAGGGCAGGTGACGCGGCCGCACGGCGGGAGCGTGACGTACATGGCGGGCCGATCGAGTGCATTCGGCGTTCGCTGACATGCGGTCAGCACTAGTATCAGTGCGAGCAGCGAGCAACGTCCCGGAAATCCCATCGCCGACAAGGGTCGGCTCGCGTAAGCCCTAAATCCTGCCGCATGACCGAAACGCCGCGCAGCCTCTGGTTTGACTACGCCGTAGCGGCGTGCAGCGTGTGGATCGCAAACGGCTTCTTCCTCGACGCCTGGGCCCACGGCCACGTACCGGTCGAAACGTTTTTTACGCCATACCACGGCGTGTTCTACTCGGGCATGCTGGCGATGGTCGTGGTGCTTGCGACGTACTGGCTGCGGCATCGCGGACTCCCGCCGGGATATCGCCTCGCGGTCGTCGGCATTCCCGTCTTTTTTCTGGCGGGCATCGGTGATTTGATCTGGCACGAGCTGCTGGGAATCGAAGAAGGCGTCGATGCACTTCTGAGCCCCACCCATCAACTGCTCGGGTTGGGCATTTTTATGCTCGCGAGCGGGCCAATCGCATCCGTGCTTCGCGATCGCCGGGCTTCCACAAGCTGGCAACGGCAATTGCCCCTCGTTCTTTCGCTCGCGTCTTGGCTGACGCTGGTGCATTTCGGAACCGCCTACGCCTTCGATCCGGCCGCCGGTCACTCCAATGCGCCTCCGGTCGTCGACGGATTCTCGCGAAGCTACTTTACCGCGCTGTCGATCGGATATTACAAGAGCGCGTCGAGCGTACTCATCCTCTTGGTTCAAGCTGCCTTTATGACCGGCTTTGCGCTTTGGGCGGTCGCATCGCTGCGTCTCTTCCGCGGTGCGTTTACGATCTTCTACATCGTTGCGAACACCGCCGCGGCGGCGGCCTTCACCAATCAGACGCCGCTCCTGCTCACGACGCTGCTGCAATCGCTCGTCGCGGGCGCCGTCGCCGATCTTTGCGTCGCCCGCATGGACCCGAACGCGGAGCGGCCGAACGCATACCGCGCCTTCGCCTTCGTGCTTCCGCTCGTCTACAGCGGCGTGTATATCATCGTTACCGCGCTGACCGATCACCCGCTGTGGTGGGACTGGAACGTCTCGCTTGGTGCGTGGTTGTGGACCGGGGTATTAGGCTTCGGTATGAGTTTCGTCGGTCTCGCGCGACGCGCTGCCTAGCATGATCGGACTGGTTGCCGGCTTACTCACGCTCCTGTTGCATGGCGCGACCGCTTCGCGTTACGGCTATTTTCGCGACGAGCTCTACTTCATCGCGTGCGCGCACCATCTGGCCTGGGGCTACGTCGACCAACCGCCGCTCGTCGCAATCGCCGCGTGGCTCGCGCTGCCTTTCGGCGAGGCGCTCCTTGCGCTTCGCGCGCTCCCCGTGTTGGCGGCTGCGTGCACGACCTTCGCTGCGGTCGCGATTGCGCGTGAGCTAGGCGGGGGCAAGTTTGCACAGATTCTCGCCGCGGTGACGGTGGGATTGATGCCCGCATACCTCGCGCTCGGGAACGTACTCACGACATCTTCGTTCGAGGGGCTTTCCTGGACACTCGTGGCGTGGATGACGATCAAACTGATCCGCGCACGCAACGAGCAGCGGCCGCTGCTGTGGCTCGCACTCGCCGCAGCCGTTGCCTTCGGTCTCTACGGAAAATATTCGATGGGACTCTTCGTCGCGTGCGCGCTGTGCGGGCTTTTGCTCACCAAGCAACGCAGCGTGCTGCGATCGCCTTGGTTCCTCGGGGCGATCGCGGTAACGGCCGCGCTCGTCGCCCCGAACTTTATCTGGCAACTCGCGCACGGCTTTCCGTTTCTCGACGTGCTGCGCGGCGATGCTGCGCACCGGCACGCGTTCAACAACGGATTGGTCCTCGAGTCGCGCAACCTCGCATCGAACACGATCGCGTACATCGGCGAGCAAATTCTCTACACGAATCCGGTTGCCGTTCCGGTATGGGTTGCCGGTTTGATCGGCCCCTTCGCGGCCGTACGCCTTCGGGACATCCGTTTCGTGTCGATTGCGTGGATGTTGCTCATGATCGCCGCCATCGCGCTCGAAGCGAAAGGCTACTACACCACGGGGGTGTACGCGTCGCTGTTCGCCGTTGGAAGCGCAGTCGTCGAAAAAGCGGCAGTCTGGCTGCGTACGGCGGCGCTTGCGTGCATCGCTGCGGTTGCGGTCGTCTCGATGCCGATGTCGCTTCCCGTTCTTTCGATTGACGGCTTTTTGGGCTACTCAAAGGCCATCGGCCTCACCGGCCGCGACGGCGGCCCGGTTCGCTTGATTCAACCGCTTTATGCCGAGGAGTTCGGCTGGGACCGTCTCGCCCGCGACGTATCGCACACGTACGACGCGCTGCCGCCGGGTACTCGCGCTCTCACCGCTATCTACGCGGACACATACGCGGACGCGGGGGCGATCGATTTCTTCGGTCCGGCGTACGGACTTCCCAAAGCGATCAGCAGCCAGAACACCTACTGGCTATGGGGGCCGCGGGAGTACGACGGCGAGACGCTCATTGCGATCGGCGCAAGCCGCATCGACATCCTCAAACGCTACTACGGCAGTTGCGACCTGGTCGCAACGTCGACCGAACCGCTGAAATGGATCGTTGAGGGGCCGTCGCCGATATACTTCTGCCGCGGCGCTAAAGCGCCGTTTTCGGATATCTGGAAGCACCTTCGCTGGTACGGCGCCTAGCCAGACGGCACGACGAATCGGTTACTGTTCGATCGCCTCGATCTCGATGTCGACGTCGACCGCGTTGCTCGCCACGATCTGACCGTAGGTCATTCCCCACTGCGTCCGATCCAGCGTCCCTTTCGCAGAGTACGCCACATGGGTCCGGCCGCCGCGATCGGTCATGCGGCCAAGGAACTGCCCGTCGAGCGTAACGGAATGCGTCTGCCCGTGCATCGTGAGCTCACCGGTCATCACGAAATGCGTCGCATCCGATGCGACGATCTTCGTACTCTTGAAATCCATGCCCGGATCGTTCGCGACGTCGAAGAAATGCGCCGAGCGAAGATCGGCGTCACGATCGGAATTACGCGTATCGATGCCCGCCGGGTCGAACGCGGCCGCCGCCGAGACCGGGATATTGCTCCCGTCCGGAACTTCGACGGTCGCACGTTTCATCGGAATCACGCCGCTCACATGGGCGATTCCAAGGTGCGTAACGGTGAACGTCGCGGATGAATGCGGCGGATCCGCCCTAAAGGTTGCGGTTGCAGCCGTTGCCGAGGCAGAACAGGCGATGAGAAATGCCATCGCCGGAACGGGCCGTTTCATGCTTCGATATTTCCCGGGATGACGAGTGAAATGCCGTTCTTGTCGCCGCACAGGAGCGCAAGCGCCGCTTCTGCGACTTCATCAGGGGTTGCAATGCGCCCCTCGGGGTTCATGCCGGCCAGCGTTTCTCGCGCGTTATCTTCGCTTGCGCCGGTGAAATGGACGATCTTTGCGATCGCCTGTTGCATCATCGACGTTTCGGTGTAGCCCGGGCAGATCGCGTTGACCGTGATACCGGTTCCGGCGAACTCAGCGGCCACAGCGCGCGTCAAGCCGATAACGCCGTGTTTGCTGGCACAATAGGCTGCGATATACGGCGCTCCGTACAGACCGGCGATGCTCGCAACGTTGAGGATGCGCCCCCACTTTTCGATCAGCATGTCTTGCGCAGCCTCGCGACTGCAGAGAAACGTTCCGGTCAAATTCGTCGCAATGATCCGATCGAAGAGTCCCTTACTCGTACGCGTCAACGGCGCGGAATCGGAAATCCCGGAATTGTTGATGAGAATCTCGACCGGCCCGTTGCGCTTGCGGCACTGCGCGAATGCGCTCTTGACCTGATCTTCGTCGCTGACGTCACCTTTGACGACGGTGAAGTCGCCCTCGACGCCGGCGGGATTGCGGCTCACGATGCTCACCCGTGCGCCGTTTGCAGCAAGCGCCACCGCGATGGCATGACCGATCCCGCGCGAACCGCCCGTGACCAGGGCGTGCTTTCCGACGACAGCTGAACAATCAGACGGCATTGGGTGCAGCCTCCGCGCGAGCGATGAGCCGTTCGAGTTGCGATTTTCCAGGCAGATACTGCACCGGCCACGGCGCGTCGGCGTAATGCATCTGCGCCGCCGCGTGTAACGTCCATGCGGGATCGGCAAGGTGCGGCCGGCCGAGCGCGACGAGATCGGCACGTCCGGCGGCTACGATCGCGTTGACCTGGTCGGCTTCGGTGACGTTGCCGACGGCCATCGTGGTAATACCGACTTCGTTGCGGATCTTATCTGCGTAGGGCGTTTGAAACATCCGGCCGTACACGGGTTTAGCGTCGGGATGTGTTTGTCCCGTCGATACATCGATGAGGTCGGCTCCCACGGACTTGAATGCGCGCGCGATCTCAACGGCGTCGTCTCCGGTGATGCCCCCCTCGTACCAATCGGTCGCCGAGATACGAACCGACATCGGCTTTGACGTCGGCCACACGGCGCGCATCGCGCTAAAGACCTCCAGCGGATATCGCAAGCGATTTTCGAGGCTTCCGCCGTATTCGTCGGTACGCACATTGAGAATCGGCGTGATGAAGCTCGAGAGCAGATACCCGTGCGCACAGTGCAGCTCGAGCAGATCGAACCCGGCTTGGACCGCCATGCGGGTCGCACGCACGAATTGCTCGCGGATGACGTCCATTTCGGCACGGTCGAGCGCGCGCGGCATCTGATTGCGCGGTGAATACGGAAGCGCGGAGGGACCGCAGACGGGCCAATTACCCTCGTCGAGCGGCTCGTCCATGCCCTCCCACATGAGTTTCGTCGAACCTTTCGGTCCCGAGTGCCCGAGTTGCAGTGCGATCTTCGCGCCGCTGTGTTCGTGCACGAATTGCACGATCCGATGCCACGCCTCAACGTGTTTGGGCACATACATACCGCAGCATCCCGGTGAGATGCGGCCTTCACGCGAGACGCACGTCATCTCGGTAAAGACGAGCCCGGCTCCCCCGAGCGCGCGCGACCCAAGATGCACGAGGTGAAAATCGTTGGGCATGCCGTCGACCGCGCTGTACATGTCCATGGGCGAGACAACAACGCGGTTGCGCAACTCGAGGTCACGCAAACGGATAGATGTGAACATCGGCGCGACCGGCGCTGCGGGCGTCATCTCGCCGTCGGTTCGCTGTTCGGTCGAGGACCGCGCGGCGAACCATTCCTCCATCCGCTCGACGTAGGTTCTATCGCGCAGACGCAGGTTCTCGTGACCGATCCGCTGGCTTCGGGTAAGCAAGCTATAGGCGAATTGCTCGGGCGGCAGCGTCGCATAGCGCGCCACGTTTTCGAACCATTCGGTAGAGTTGCGCGCGGCGTTTTGCAGCTTGAGCACCTCGATGCGCCGTGCTTCCTCATAGCGTTCGAGCCCCTGCGCATCGATCGGACCGTCGCCCAGAACGTCCGCAAGGGCGATCGCGTCTTCGAGCGCGAGCTTCGTTCCGGATCCGACGGAGAAGTGCGCCGTGTGAGCCGCATCGCCGAGGAGCACCACATTCCCGTCGACCCATCGCCGGTTGCTCACGCGCAGAAAGTTGATCCAATCCCGGCCGCGCAGATGGCGCGCGTTCGTCATGAGCCGATGACCCTTGAGATACGGCGCGAACAGCTGCTCGCAGAACGCGACGGTTTCCTCGCTGCCCGCGCGATCGAGACCGTGCGCGAGCCACGTTTCTTCGCGGCATTCGACGATAAAAGTGCTCGTGGAATCGTCAAAGCGATACGCGTGCACGGTAAACCAGCCGAATTCCGTCTGCTCGAAGATGAACGTGAAGGCATCCAGAGGCAGCGTCGTTCCCAACCACACGTACCGGCACAGGCGTCGATCGATCTCCGGCTGGAACGCATCGGCGTACGTCGTTCGAACGCGGCTGTTGATACCGTCGGCAGCGATGACCAGGTCAGCCTCTTCGCGAAGCTTCGCGACGTTCTCGACGTCCGTCTCGAACGCGACGTCGACGCCGAGTTCCAACGCACGCTGCTGCAAGATATGCAGCAAATGCTTGCGCGCGATACCCGAGAAGCCGTGCCCGCCCGAACGGATCAGACCTCCTTTGAAATAGATGTCGATGTCGTCCCAGTGGGCGAACGACTCGGTGATCTGGCGGTGCGTCGGGGGATCGGCGATACGCAGATTCTCGAGCGTTGCATCCGAAAAGACGACGCCCCAGCCGAACGTGTCGTCGGGCCGATTGCGTTCGAAGAGCCGAACCTGCCACGACGGATGCCGGCCCTTGATGAGGATAGCAACGTAGAGTCCGCCGGGGCCGCCGCCGACGATATCGATGCGCATCGTTGAGATACTAATGTGCTTCTCCGCCCGGTGGTCCGTAAAAGAGTACCCAGGTTCCGAAGTCGTCTGAAAATTCGACAAACCGGTGTTCGGCGTACGCAGGAACAAAGAGAACGTCGCCCGTTTTGAACCGGAAACGCTCCGCGTCGACTTCGAGGACGCCCGTCCCACGCGCCACGACATAGAGTTCGTCACGCTCATGCGGCTGCTGCAGATCGACCAGGTGCGGCGAGTAAAACTCCAGATCGACGCTTCCGCGGCGCATCATTTCCGCGGCAAGGTTCCCGGCGGCGGGGTTTGAACTCAGCGCGCGCGCCAAGGAGACATGCGCTCCGTGCTCTTCCTGCGCGCTCATCGCTTCCTCGCCAGGAGCAGGCCGTCTCCAAGAGGCAACAGCGACGCATCGACGCGCGGATCGTGTGAGGCTTTGACGTTGATCCCGTGCAGCGCGGCCGTGTCTTCGTCGCGCTCATCATCGGCCACTCGGCCGTCCCAGAGAACGTTGTCGATCATCAACACGCCTCCCGGACGCAACAACTGCAGGCAGCGTTCGTAGTACGCGTCCACGTTGACCTTATCCGCATCGATGAACGCCAGATCGAACGTACGGCCCTGCGCGATTGCCGCATCGAGCGTCTGCAGCGCCGGCGCTAAGCGCAACTCGATCTTCGCTTCAACGCCTGCCTGCCGCCAAAAACGCCGGGCGATTGCGGTGTACTCCTCGCTGACGTCGCACGCGAGGATTGCCCCGTCAGCGGGTAAAGCAAGGGCAACGGCAAGCGAGCTGTATCCCGTGAAGACGCCGACTTCCAGGTACGCGCGCGCGCCGATCGTCCGCGCGAGGAACTGCATGAATCGTCCCTGATCCGCACCGATTTGCATGCCCGCGCCAGGCATGGTCTGCGTGAGCGCACGCAGTTCGGCAAGCACGGGGTGTTCGTCAACGGTCGTTTCGACGATATACCGTTGGATGCGTTCGTCGAGGAACGCGCTTCTCGCCGTCATATTGAGAGTAGACTGTATGCAGACGCCGATGCGATTCCTCTTAGCGGCCATCCCCATCGTGGCGCTGTCGCTTGCCGTCCCGTTCGTCAATCGCGTCGAGCCGCGCATTCTCGGTCTTCCCTTCGTGCTTGCCTGGATCGCGCTGTGGGTTATCCTGACGCCCGCCTTCATCTGGGGCATCGGGCGCGTGGAGCGCCGCTGGTGAGCGCGTTCGGTTCGCTCGGCATCCTCGTGGCGATCGTCGCCGGAACGATCGTCTTCGCGCTCGTCAGCCTGCGACGCGTCGCCATGTCGCCGCAGGAGTACATCGTCGGCGGCCGCGGATTCGGTTCGGTCTTTCTCTGGGTGCTGCTGGCGGGCGAGATCTACACGAGCTTCACCTTTTTGGGAGCGGCCGGCTGGACGTACGGATTCGGCGCACCCGCCTATTACATCTTAGCGTACGGTACCGTCGGCTACGTTCTCGCGTATTTCTTACTTCCGCGAATTTGGGAGATGGGCAAATCGCACGGACTGCTGACCGCGCCCGATTTCTTCATGGCCCGCTATGGAAGCAAAGCGCTTTCGATTTTCACTGCCGTCATTTACGCAGTCGCGATCTTACCATACGTCACGCTCCAGCTGTCGGGACTCCAGATCTTCATCACCCTTGCGGGCTACGGGAACGTCAACTCGCAGCTCGGCGCGATCCTCGCCTTCATTGCGATCGTGCTGTTCGTCTTCGTCACCGGTTTACGGGGAACGGCATGGGCAAGCATAGTGAAGGACGCGCTCGTGATCGGCGCCCTGCTCTTCGTCGGAATCGCCATGCCGCTGCACTTCTTCGGCTCGCACGCGACGATGTTCGATCAGCTCCTCCAGGCGCATCCGCAGATGCTCTCACTCGCCGGCCCATTCGCCGCGAAGGGAACGCTATGGTACGTCTCGACCGTTCTGCTTACCGGTATCGGTTTCTTCATGGGCCCGCAATCGATCGCGGCAACGTTTAGCGCTAAAGACGCAAACGTACTGCGTCGCAACGCGATGTTTCTTCCGCTCTACCAACTCATCGTGCTGCTCGTGTTCTTCGCCGGGTTTACCGCGCTGCTCGTGGCGCCCGGATTGACCGGAAGCGCGATCGATCAATCCTTCCTCGCCGTCGTGCAGCATTTCTATCCGCCATGGGTGCTCGGGTTCATCTGCGCGACCGGCGCACTCTGCGCGCTCATTCCTTCTACCGCACTGCTTTTGAGCGCGGCAAGCATCGTTTCAAAGAACATTTTCGGCGATCTCTTCGGGGTCGCCCTCGACGATCGCTCGCGCATGATCCTCACGCGCGCCTGCGTTGCCGTTCTCGGCCTCGGAGCGCTCGTGCTGTGGGTGGCCCTCAAAACCACGCTGGTGACGATGCTGCTGCTCTATTACAACGGCGTCACGCAGTTTGCGCCGGCGTTCTTTCTGGGATTCTTCTGGAAGCGCGTCACGACGGCCGGGGTCGCAACGGGTTTGATCGCGGGGATCGCAATCGCATTGTACCTGGCCGCCGCGGGTATCTCTCCCTACGGCATCAATGCGGGGTTCATCGCGCTGATCGTCAACGTCGCACTCACCGTGAGCATCTCGCTGCTGACCCAAAAGAAAGAGCTCGCCGTGTAGCGAGCTCTTGACGTCAGCGATACGATGGTTTGCTCTGGAAACAGTCTCGGCAGTACACGGGCTTATCCCCGCGCGGATTGAACGGGACCTCCGCGACGTTGCCGCAGCCGCTGCAGGTCGCTTGAAACATCTCGCGAGGACGGCCGCCGCCGCCACCCATCCCCATACCGCCGCCGCCGTTTTGCGAGCGCATCGCCTTTCGCGCTGAACGGCAATCGGGGCAACGGTTGGGTTTGTTTTGGAAGCCTTTTTGCTCGTAGAACTTCTGTTCTCCGGCGCTGAAAACGAACTCGCGGCCACAGTCCACGCAGTTCAACATTTCATCTACGTACACGAAACGAGAAACTCCTCAAGGACAACGTGGTGGGTAACGACTGGTTCAACTCGCTACGTACGCAGGAAACGCAACCGTGGGTCCCCACCCTCAAGTGTTAGGTAAGACGCTTCGAGTTGGTGACGCTGTCGAAGGTCTCTTCGAAGATGTACAGCGGGCCGATCAAGAGATACACCAGGTTCTCGAGAAATTTCGGCTTGGTTCCCTCGAAGCGATGTCCGATCAGTTGAAAGACCCATCCGAGGACGAAGGCTCCCAAGCTCACCGGCCACGACAGCCGAATCGCGATGAGATAGAGAATCGCGAAGACGACGGTCGAGAGGACAGCACCGCGCGCGTCGATAGCGGCGTAGTAGATAAGGACGGCAATCGCGGCCGCAACCGCGAGATCGACCGGGCCAAGCGCGATGAGATGCGCCAGACCCATAATCCCCAGCACGATCAGCGGAATGCCGAACGCATGACACACGCGATTGCGCCGGTCCATGTGATATGAACCGTACTCCGTAAACAACTGCGTCTTTGTCATGCCTGCGGTCCCCGTGAGCGTGTGCCGGGATTTTCCTACCTATGCGACTTAAGTCCCTTCTATGCGGGACCGGCCCGGCCGCCGGAGAAGCGCCGCTCATGGGGCTCGCACTGACCATTCCAGAGCGTCTCGCGGACGACGTCATCCTCATCCGGCGTGACCTTCACATGCATCCCGAGCTCGGCTTCGAAGAGCATCGCACCGCCGGCATCGTTGCGGATCGCCTGCGCGCACTGGGCTTCGAGGTTCACGAGCGGATTGGTAAGACCGGCGTCGTCGGCGTCATGCGCGGCGGCAAGCCCGGCCGCACGATCATGTTGCGCGCCGACATGGACGCGTTGCCGATCCACGAGGAACGGAACCATTCCTATCGCTCGCAGCTGGACGGGCGCATGCACGCGTGCGGACACGACGGTCACGTGGCGATTTTGCTCGGCGCCGCCGCACTGATTGCCGATCGCCGCGAAGATCTTGCCGGAACGGTTTGCCTCCTGTTTCAGCCCGCCGAGGAAGGCCTCGGAGGCGCCAAAGCGATGATCGACGACGGCGTTCTCGAGCGATTCGCGATCGAGCGCGCGTACGGGCTCCACATTTCCACGAAATACCCGACCGGCGTCCTGGGTTTTCGCGAAGGGCCGATGTATGCATCGAGCGATTCACTCGAGATCGACGTGGTCGGCATCGGCGGTCACGGCTCGGCTCCGCACGACGCCGTGGATCCGATCTATACCGCGGCCAACTTCATCACGTCGGTCCAACAAATCGTGTCGCGCCACGTCGACCCGCTCGAACCGGCCGTGGTGACGATCGGGGCGATTCACGCCGGGACGACCCATAACGTCATTCCCCGCACGTGCCGGATGCTTGGAACCGTGCGCGCGTTCTCCGACTCGGTGCGCGAACAGATGCCGTCGCGAATCGAACGCGTCTTGAAATCGTGTTGCGATGCATCGGGTGCGACGTTCGAGTACAACTATCTGTGGCGCTACCCCGTGACCGTAAACGACCCGGCGCAAACGACGTACGCGCGCGAGCTTGCGCGACGGGTCGTCGGCGATGCGATGGTCGTTGATGCCGCGATGCTGATGGGAGCCGAAGACTTCTCCTTCTTCGCGCAACGCGTGCCGGCGTGTTTCTATACGCTCGGTGCGCGGGGTGCGATTGAAACCGGGCATCCGCATCACTCGAGCCTGTTCGATCTCGACGAGGCCGCTTTGCCGAACGGCGTGGCCATGATGGCTGCCATCGCCTTCGACGCGCCACGCCATGCGCCGTGAGCGAACCGGTCATTCCCGACGTCATCGTCGAGCCAACGCGCGCTGACGTCTTGCGCGTTATGACGCGCGCCGTGTTTCAAGCCGGCGTGAGTTGGGCGCAGATCGCTAACCACTGGGAAGCCTACGAAGAGGCATTTGAAGGGTTCGATCCGGCAAGGGTCGCCGCGTACGGCGACAGCGATGTCGAACGCATCATCACTCACGGCGGGGTGATGCGAACGGCGCGCAAGATCAAAGCGACGATCGCGAACGCGCGAGCGCTGCAGGCCCTTTGCAGCGACTATCACTCCTTCCACGAGTATGTCGCGAGTTTCGAGGACTACGCCTCGATTGCGCGCGACGTCAAGAAGCGTTTTTCGTTCATGGGCGACATGAACGTTTGGTATCTGCTCTTCCGGTTGCACGAACCGGTCCCGCACTTCGAAGCGTGGGTGACGAGCATCGCGGGTGAACACCCGAGAATGCGCGAGATGGTCGAACGCGCCCGGGCTATGGGCCGCTCGGCCGAGGTGAACGGTTCGGGTTGGGCTGCGGCCGAATGATATACAATCCGAACGGCGCCGCGTAGTTCAGATGCGGCGGCATCGCGCCGTCCCATCCCTTGTCGACGATCGCCTCCGGCGAGGCGTTCGCGATTCGGCCGCAGCTCAGGAGCGCGCCGATGAGCGCGGGATCACCCGGATCGAGATCGTACCATGTGCCGCTCTTTGCGGTGTGCGCGGTGATGCTCCAGAGCGCCGTTTTGGTGCCTGCGGGATTCGCAACGTACGAACGCAGTTCGCCGAGCGCTTGCATCGCCGTAGCTCGGAGTTCCGGCGTGCACGACGCGGCCGTTCGCAGCTCGAACGGATTCGAAGGCGGCGAAGCGGGCAGTGCATATACGCGAAACGTCTCTTGGCCCGCTTGGGGCGGACGGGGGTTGATGTAGAGCCCGACCGACGGCATGAACGTCAGATGGAAGCCGCGGAACATGCCGCCCGGCGACGATTCGCTGTAGAG
>DASSZO010000125.1:0-3157 GCA_035702815.1 Candidatus Aquilonibacter sp.
GACCGACGGCGCTGCATTCATTGCCGCCCATACGGGCGCCGTCGACGCAACCTCCGGATCGACATCATCGACGGCGAGCGGCACGAGCGCACTGGGTGCCTCGTATCCGAATCTCAATCCGGACTCTACGAGCATCGCCGGTCAAGCGAATCTGGAATCGGCGACCGTCGCCAAGAGCGTCGACGGATTCACGATGATCCCGGGGCTGGCAAGTTCGTACCAGCTCAGCGGTTCCGATGTCGAATTCGCGCCGGCCGGTGCGGGCGCGTCACCTCAGAATTTTGCGTTCGGGATCGATGCGCAATTGAACAACTATTGCCCGGATGCCGGGCCGTGTTCGCCTAGAACCATTTGGCTCGCACAGTCCGTCGATGCGACGGCGAACGGCAACGGCTGGAACGGTGCATTTGCAGAGTGGCGTTGCCACCAACAATACTACGCATCGCTGAATTGGCCGCAGTCGCGCCCGCTGGGCGGCTTGAAAGGATCGTCGTACGATCCGGAATCGCCCAAGAGTCTCGAAGCGCCGATCTACGGCTGGGACACGGGGTTGCATATATGTTCGTGAAGCTGGAGACGCAACGCGGGCAAATGCTGCCGTTTTGGGCGATCGGCGTGATGCTCGGCCTTACCATGCTCTTTTTCTTAGCCAATTACGTCAATGCCGTCGGATGGCAGATTCACGCGCAGAATGCCGGCGATTCCGCCGCATCGAGTATGCTTTCCGTTCAAGCGAACGTATGGAACGAAGAATCGACGCTGCTTTATACCGCGGCGGTTGACGAAAATCGGCTTCGCTATTTGAATCAGGCGATCCTCAATACGATCAGCGGTGCCGGCAATTGCGATCCCACGCCGGGCGAAAGCTGCGATCAGAATTATCAGTCGCTGGTCAACGAGTTCAATGTGGCGCTCAACGGCTTTACGGACGACGTTCATTTGATCGGCCAAGCCGATCAGCTCTCGCAAGGCGGCCAGCAGACGGATGAACGAAAGGCGCTCGCGGCGTTCGGTTCGGGCTGCGGGTCGGCTGGCGGAGGGGTCGATTGCGATTTTGCGTACACGGCGCTCGATACCAGTCAAGTCTCGACCAAAGGCGGAAAGAATCAATTCGCGCCGCAGGAAGTCGACCTCATCGCGTGCCGCAACACGCCATACTTTCTTCCGCAACTTTTTTCGTTCGCGTCCACGGCGAGCTACCAATCAGTAGCGCGAGCGGCAGCCGCGGTGATGCCGGCAAACAGCGAAGCATTCAATCCCGGGTCTACGATCAACCCGGCGACGAACCAGCCCTACCAGCCGCAAGAACCGCAGTGGGCGTCGGCGTTCCAGGCGCCGCTCTATACCGTCGATTTCTCGTCGCTCGTCGTGCATCTGAACTGGTATACCGCCGAAGCGGTTCGTCCGTATTCCGGGACGGTGACCGGAGGTTACGGATGTTTATAAGGAACGCATCGCGCGGACAGACGCTGATCGAAACGATCATCGCGCTTCCGATCGTGTTGCTGGTGATCTTCGGCATCTTATACGTTGCGCGCGTCGGCGTCGTCGGCGAGCGCGCGCAACTTGCGCTTCGCTACGGCGGCATCGCCGGGTTCATTGCAAACAGCTCCGCTTACAGCGCCGCAAACATTTACGAGAATCTCGATCCGAGCTCGATCCCGCAACCGTGTCCTACACCTGCCGCGGGGGCGTTCAGCGATAGCGCGCCGTTCCCCGGTCCAAGCAGCGCTCCGTTTTGGCAACCGGATTCGATTGGAACCGGAACGCCGTGCCAGCCCGCCGTGTTCGGCCTGGGGGGCGCGCAGTTCTTGGCGTCGCACTTCTTTAGCGCGACCTCGCTGAGCGTCAGCGCGGGCATCGACGTTCCCGCCTATTTGCAAAGTGTTCTCGGCACGTCGAGTACCGTTGCGGCGGCCGAAGCGTTCGTTCATCCGGCCTTTCCGGGCATGATCCTCTATTGCAGCACCGAGGTGCGGAATCGTGCGGTCGGCGCGATCACGGCGCAAGGGTCGAATATTCCGCCGACGCCGATTCCCAACGGTGCGTCGAATCCGTCGCCGGCGCCGAACAACAACGGAGTGTGCCGGTGAACTCACTTTCGCGATTCGAGCATGACGCGCAACTGCAGGGCGGTTCTCGCACCGAGGTGCCTTTGGGATGCGGGAACGTATGCGCGCAGGCGGTGTTTGCCGGCATCGATCGGAAGACGCGGCGTCCCTGGTATGCGGTGCGTATCGCGAACAACAGCGAACGTGAGTTGCATGCGCGAGTCACCAGCGGCGTCTGCGCGCTCGAAAGCGATCTCGTGATCGCGCCGTTCTCCATCACCGACACGCTCGTGAGCGTACGGCGCCGGGAAGACCGAGCGGTCGTTGCCGTGCGCGGCGGCGGGGTTCACTTCTCGATCGACGCCAAGCCCCTGCCGGAAAAAGTGCATTCGCACACACGCTTTGCGTGGACGTTCGCAGCGTTTTGCTTCGGCATCGTGCTCGTTCTATCGGCGCTGCTCTATACGCACCTGGTGCAGCGCGCGGCGAGCGTTGCCGCCGTCCCCCACCCCGTTCGTACTGCGCAACCTCGCACGATCGTAAAGACGGTTCGCGAGCGTCCTTTGCTCGACGATCTCGACGTGCTCTCGGCCGTTGTTGCCGGTTCGCCGCTGCGGGTACGGTACGGAGCGAGCGCTGCGGGGATGCTCTACCTTCTCGACGAGCAGGGCCGAGTATGGGCGCAGCGGTCGCTCGATCCATCCGGAGAGAGTACGATCGACGTACCGGCGAGTGCCGCTGGAAAAACGTTGCGCGTGGTTGCCAGTGCGCGCCGCGGCGCGCAACGCGCGCAGCTGGCAGCGAGTGTGATCGTTCTACCGAACGGTGCAGACGGCGCGCCCGACGACTCGAAGGTCGAACGTTCCGAGACGGTCTCCGATCGCGTCCGTTCGGGCGACGCGATTCGCATTCGCTTTTTGCACCGCCAGCCCGACACGACGGTTGCAGTCACGGACGCCGCGGGGAACATCATGCAGAGTATCGACGTTTCCTCCACAGAGCGAACCGTGACGTTGCGTGCGCCGGCCGTTGCGGCGCCGGCCGTCTACGACGTGGTCGTCACGGCGGCACGCGGTCGCGCGACGGAAACGCGCGTGCACGCCGTG
>DASSZO010000146.1:0-2572 GCA_035702815.1 Candidatus Aquilonibacter sp.
GCCGCGGTGGTAATGCTTCCCGCTTCCGTATCGGCGAACGTGACGACCAAACCGGGTCCCGCGACCATCGCAAACCGCATGAGCCATCGCAACACTTCAAATTTAGGTTAGGCTAAATTGCGCGGACGGACCAGGACTTGCGTCGTGTGCAGCCGCAACGGAACGGCGATATGCAACTCGGCGTCCTGTTGCTGCGTGTCGTTCTCGGCGCGCTCCTCGTCGTCACCGGTCTGCTCAAGATCGGCCACGCGCCCGATCTTGCGGCAGCCATCGCGGGGTTCCGGCTGCTCCCGCCCCCGGCGATCCAGCCGATCGCCGTCATCCTTCCGTTTTTTGAAGTGCTGCTCGGCCTCTATCTGTTCGTCGGGCTCTTCACGCGCGTGGCGGGCTGGGTTGCCGCCGCGCAGTTCGTCCTCTACGGCGGTGCAATCGCATCGGCCGTCGTCCGCGGTATTCCCGCGAATTGCGGTTGCTTTGGCCCGAGCGATCAGGCGACGGCCGACTGGCCGCATGTCGCATTCGATCTTGCATTAGCGGCGATCGCGTTTATCATTGCACGGTACGGACCGGGTCTGTTTGCCATCGACCGGAGATTTCTCACATCATGAATCAGCGGACGCTCGGCGTCATTTCAATCGTCGTCATCGCACTGCTCGTCATCGGCGGCGTGCTGTTCGTCAAGCTGCGTCCGTCGCAGCAACTGCAGAACGCGTCGACGGCTCCAATCAATGCGACCGCGACGATGGGGCAAAAGGCTCCCGACTTTCAGACGGCAACGACGGCGGGACCGTTCGATTTAGGCGCCGTGGACAAACCCGTCTTCCTCGAGATTTTCGCGACGTGGTGTCCGCACTGTCAGCGCGAAACGGCCGTGATCGACAAGCTCTATGAGAAGTACAAAGAGCGCGTTGCGTTCATCGCCGTGCCGGGCAGCGATACCGGTATGGATGGAACGAGCCCTGAATCACAACTGGACGTTCTCAACTTCCAGGTGCGATTCAAGGCTCAATATCCGATTGGGGCCTACGATCCGCAACTCACGGTCGCGCATCTCTACCTCAAAGGCGGTTTTCCCACCATCGCGATCATCGATAAAAGCAAGACGATCACGTATTTGAACAGCGGCGAGATTCCATTCGCGGAACTCGACGCCGAACTGGCCAAAGTTACTCGGTAGGCGGAAACGCGTAGACGGGCGGCGGGACGACCTTGCCGACCTCGAGCGTGATCTGCTGATGTGACTTCAACGGGATCAGGCGCAGGTCGCCGTCATACTGCACGCCGTTGACGTACGCGGTGACCGGACCTTTGAGGTCGGCGACGTTGTCGCGGGTGAGCGGTTGGCCCCAGATGTCGAAGAGCATGCCGAGCGTAAATCCGCTCGAGCCGGCCGGTGCGAGTACCGGTGCTTCAATATGAATGATGCCGGTTTCGTCGTGCGTGTGGATCCAGTACAAACAGCCGCCGGCCGCCGTCGGGGTGCCGCCGATCAATCTCGGCACGCGGACTTGCGTGCCGTTGTCGAAAATTGCGAGGTGCGGATGCACGTGCAGCGTCGCGAACTCCATTTGCGCGCACGAAATTCCGTCGATCGCCTGTCCGTGTCCGCCTCGTGCGGTGTCGGCCGTGTTCTTGCCGCTCGGGATCATCGCTTTACCGATCGCGGTTCCGTCGACGAGCGGAATCGGTGAGGGACCGCCGCTTGCGGTCGGATTCGGCGACGGCGTCGCGTACGCCGCGGTGAGCGCGTTGTTCTGCTGCCAGCGCATGATGCCGAGCGCGGCGATGATGAGCACGACGACGACGGCGAGCGTGATATACACGGTCGTCATCGGGTCGCGCTTTTGCGGCGGCGTCGGACCACCGCGCTGTGATTGGCGGCGTTGCGATCGTGACTCGGGCACGTTAGACCTTCCCTGAAGCGGTAAGTGAGAGCGCGTCCTCACGGGCGGGATCGAGGGGTTGTTGCGTGAGGAGATAGTTCGACACGTAATCCTTGACGGCGTGCGCGAGCGGCGTGATTTGCCGGGCGTAACCGCTGGACCGCAAGCGGTCGATGACGGCACTGGTGCGATACTGGTACTTCGCGCGTAACGTTTCGGGCATCTCGATGAACTCGATACGCTCGGGAATATCGAGCGCCGAAAAAATCGGGCGGACGAGATCGAGCCATGTGTGCGGAGTTCCGCTGCCGATGTTGACCAACCCGTGAAGATCCGATTCGGCGACGTGCAGGCTCATCTCCACTGCGTCTTTCACGTAGATGAAGTCCCGTTGCTGCTCGCCGTCGTTGAACTCGGGACGGTGGCTCTTGAACAGCTTGACGGCGCCGCCGTCGCGAATTTGATGGAACGCCTTGTAGACAACGCTGCGCATGTCGCCTTTGTGATCTTCGTTGGGACCGAAGACGTTGAAGAACTTCAGCCCCGCGATCTTTTCGGCCATTCCCGTGCGCCGCGCGTAGAGATCGAAGAGTTGTTTGGAATAGGCGTACATGTTGAGCGGCCGCAGCGTGCCGATATCGATCGTGTCCGACAATCCGTCTTCGAGCGCGCCGTACGTCGCCGCGGAC
>DASSZO010000219.1:0-5674 GCA_035702815.1 Candidatus Aquilonibacter sp.
GGGTGATGGCGTGGCCAAAGGCGGCCGTCGCGAGCGACACGAGGATGGCCGAAGCCAGGAGACTCGAAGCGAACCGAAGCATCGTAGACCCTTTCTCTTAAATAATTAGTTATTGGTTGAGTCCAGGCTACTCCCGTTCGCGGGCAAAGTCAACTAAATAATTAAGAGACAGGTTAGAGCCGGCTTTGCGCTCGGGCTCTCGCACCGCCTACTCAAAATCGGGTATGTCGACGGCCCCTCCTCCGCAGTTAGGCTCGCACTGTGGAGGAGGAACACCATTGATGAAACGACTTGCTACCGCGGCGCTCGCGCTGAGCGTCGTGTTGCCGTCGTGCGCGGGCCATGGCGGCTCGGCACTTCCGGCAAGCCCGGCCAGCCCCGGGACTCAATCGAAGGCCGGCGCGCGGACGACCCGCGCGGCCGCTTTGGCCGTCGCCCCGACCGGATGGGCGACGACGAACACCGGCGTGCTCAATCTGGCCAACGCGACCGACCTCGGCGCGATTTCAGCAACCCAACCGATCACGGTACACGTCGGCTTACAACTGCGTAACGTCGATCAGTTGCAGCAGTTCGTCGCGTCCGGACAAACAATGGACCCGGGCAGCTTTACGGCGACGTACGGCCCCACGAGCGATCAGGTCGCTCAAGTAACGTCGTACCTGCAGTCGCAAGGTTTTACAAACATCGCGGCCGAGCCCAACAATCTCTTGGTCGACGCGACCGCGCCCGCATCGGTGGTGCAGAAGGCGTTCAACACGACATTGCATTCGTTCACGCAGAACGGCCTTACCGTGTACGCGAATACGTCGCCCGCGTACGTTCCGCAGAATCTCTCCAGCGTTGTCGTCGCCGTGCTCGGGCTCAATAGCGCACAAGCGGCGGCGGCGAAACCGCGTAAACAGGTCGCTCCGGCGCCGAGCCCGACGCCCGACAGCTGCACGCAGAGCGTCAACACGACGACGGGAACGGCCGTCTGTCCGCGGTGGTACGATCCCGCAACGTATCAATTGACCTACGACGTCGGAAACGTTCCGCCCGCGACGAACACGGCGGTCGCCATCATGACCGAAGGCCAACTCTCGCAGTCGATCAGCGATCTGCGCTACAACGAATCGCAATTCAAACTTCCGCAAGTGCCGATCTCGATCGTGCACGTGCAGCCCATGAGCTCCGACACGTCGGGGAACGACGAGTGGACGTTGGACATGCTCGCGTCGACGACCATGGCCGGAAACGTCAAGACGCTCTATCTCTACAACTTCGCATCGCTCTCGGATTCCGACATCGTCACCGGTTTCAACCGTTGGGTGACCGACGACAAAGCCAAAGTTGCAAACGCCTCGTTCGGCGGCTGCGAAGTCTTCCCGTACCAAGACGGCGCGATGCTTATGGCCGATGAAGTGCTCGTGCAAGCGGCAGCGCAAGGTCAAACGCTCTTCGTATCGACGGGCGATACCGGCGGCTATTGCGGCCTCGCAGGCGTTCCGCCTAACGGCGCCGCGGGCGGACTTCCGTTCGTGGAATGGCCGGCGGCATCGCCGTACGTGACGGCGGTCGGCGGCACCGATCTGTTCAGCAACCCCGACGGAAGCTATCTCGGTGAAGATGCGTGGGAAGCCGGCGGCGGCGGACTGAGTCAATTCGAGTACGGTCCGTATTGGGAAAGCGGCGTGCAGCCGGTCAGCTCGACGCCGGTCGGCTTCACGTTCCGCGGCGTTCCCGACGTCTCAATGGATGCGGGACTTGAAACCGGTGCATACATCTATCTCGGCGGCACGCTCAACGAAATCGGCGGCACGAGCCTTGCGTCACCGCTTGCGGCCGGCGTGTGGGCGCGCTTGCAATCGAGTCACGGCAACGCGCTCGGGTTTGCACCGCTCAAGCTCTATCACATGTATTCGCTCGATCAAGGATCGCCGACGTCGATGAGCGCGGGGCCGCCTCCTTGGCAGATGATTGGCGGATTCCACGACATTCTTAGCGGCACGAACGGCCTGTACACCGCTGCGCCCAAATTCGATTACACCACCGGCATGGGCAGCTTCGACGTTTCGAAGATGAACGCGCTGATCGGACAGTGAGGGAGAAGAGCATGATGATGAAACGAACGGCCGCGCTGGCGGCAACGATCGCCCTCGCTGCTTGCGCGGGCCACGGCACGTCGAATGCCGTGCTTCCGTCGCCGGGGTCGAACGGACAGTACGCCCACACCGCCGCGCTCACCGCGCCGACCGGGTGGGCGCCGACGGCGACGCAAGCGATCGCAAGCATCAACGGCGCGGCGCTGAGCGGCCCGCTTGCGGCTGCAACGAAAATGACGATTCGCGTCGGATTGAATCTGCATAACGTCACCGGTCTCCAGCAACTCATCGCGTCGGGACAGACGATCTCGCCCGGTACGTTCGCGGCGCAATACGGTCCGACGTCGAGCGATGTCTCCGCCGTCACCGCGTACCTGCAGTCGCAGGGCTTTACGAACATCACGGCCGAGGGGCAACTCGTCAGCGCCGACGGTACCGCGGCTCAAGTGAGCAAGGCGTTCAATACGACCCTCAATGCGTACACGCTCAACGGCGCTAGCGTCTACGCCAATGCGACGCCCGCGTTCGTTCCGTCGAATCTCGGCGGGATCGTGAGCGCGGTGCTCGGATTGAACACGGCGGCCAGGATGTCGGTCACACCGCATAAGACGATGGGCACGGCATGCATCATCGCAAGCGCGCCCAACGGCGACTGTCTGCCGGAATTCAATGCCGCGACGGTGCAAGCGTACTACGATGCTGCGAGCCTTGCGCCGGCAACGAATACGTCGGTCGCCGTGATCAGCGAAGGCGACGTGAGCGGCGTCATTACCGATCTGCGCTACGCCGAATCGCAGCAAGGCTTGCCGCAAGTTCCGGCGACGATCGTCACGGTTGGTCTTGCCAGCCCCGACACGTCGGGTGCAGCGGAGTGGGACCTCGATTCGCAGAGCTCCACGGGAATGGCGCAAAACGTCAAGATGCTCTACATGTACGCGACGACGTCGCTGACCGATTCCGACATCGCCAATGCGTACAACAAGTGGGTGACGCAGCATGTTGCCAACGTCGGGAACTCGTCGTTCGGTGAGTGTGAGTATCAAGCGTGGCTCGACGGCTCGATGAAGGTCGACGACAACGAGTTCATGCAGGCCGCGGCGCAAGGTCAAACGATGTTCGCCTCGAGTGGCGATACCGGTTCGGCATGCGCACTGGTCGGCACCAACGGCGTTCCCGGATCGGGGATTCCCATGGTCGAGTATCCGTCGGCATCGCCATACGTGATGTCCGTCGGCGGAACGACCGTCGTCGCCAACGCGAATTCAACCGCGTACGTCGGCGAAACGGCGTGGAATGCCGGTGGCGGCGGCTTGAGCCAGTTCGAAAACGGAACGAGCTGGCAGCAGACGCTGCAGCCGGTCAGCGGCGCCGGTGCGGCTGCAACGAATCTGCGCGGCCTGCCGGACATCGCGATGGCGGCTGATGCCAATGCGGGTGCCTACGTCGTCTATGGCCAGAACATTCCCGGCGTTGGCGCCTGCCCGACGGGTTGCGGCATCGGCGGCACCAGCGAGGCCTCGCCGCTGGCCATGGGATCGTACGCCCGAATCCTCTCGGCGCACAGCAACAGCCTCGGCTTTGCGCCCCCGCTCTTCTACAAGAACTTCGCGGAGAACAGCGGCAGCGCGACGACCGTGACCGGGCCTCCCCCGACGCAAACGACCGGGGGTTTCCACGACATCATCACGGGGGCCAACGGTGCCTATACCGCCGCACCCGGATATGACTACACGACGGGTCTGGGCACCCTCGACGTCGCGGCTCTGAGCTCTCTCATCGGGCACTAGCCTCCTCCTTGCCGGGTGAGGAGACCACGAGGGCGCGGCCGAAGCCGCGCCCTCGATGGTTTCATCAGCGATCGAGAATTTCAACGCCAATGTCACGGCCGGCCGCATCAACACCGGCGGCGAGTGGCTGGCGTATTTCCGCGCGTTTCACGAGCAGTTGCCCAACGCCAACGATCTCTTCACGGTGCTGCGCACGCGATCGAATGACACCAGCTATTCGCTTCTGGCCAAAGCGGTGGCGAGCAACGCTTCCAACGTCCTCGATCTCGGCTGCGGCGACGGGAACTTGATCGACGAATTGCTTGCGCATCTGCCGAAGGCGTCGA
The DNA here is from genome assembly GCA_035702815.1 of Candidatus Aquilonibacter sp. Classification (GTDB taxonomy): domain Bacteria; phylum Vulcanimicrobiota; class Vulcanimicrobiia; order Vulcanimicrobiales; family Vulcanimicrobiaceae; genus JAMXLG01. The sequence continues at coordinate 4,198 of DASSZO010000219.1, forward strand.
TCTACGGCGTCGATGTTGCAAGTCCGCAAATCACGATCGCGAAGCGGCGATACAGCGCTGAATCTCGCGTGCACTTGGAAACCGCCGATGCGCTGCATTTACCGTTCGAGGATGGATTCTTCGATTGCGTGGTGGCGCATCAATTCCTCAATTTTCTCCCGGCGATCCATCCGTATCTGCGCGAGGTCGCGCGCGTGCTCAAACCCGACGGCCGCTTGTTAGCGGTCTCCAATCGTGGATGGCAGAGCGATCGCGCGGCGATGTGGGTGCAGATCAACGAGGCGGCGCTCGAAGCAGTGCACGCGGTCTATCCGCAGGCGGTGTGGCCCAAGATGGGCGATCCGCGCATGTACCGCGAGGAAGGCATCGTCGAAATCTTCGAGGAGTCGGAGCTGTTCGATCCGGACACGATCTCCGTCGGTTTCTTCACGTCGAGCGCGCTGCTGACGCCCGAACGCGTGGAAGCCATCTACAACCGGCTCTATTTCTACGCGCTGCTGCCGGAGAAGAAGGCGATCTTAGAGGCGGTTCGCGCGCGCGCCGAGCAGCGTGCGACAAAAGGCGACCTGCTCGAACTGGCGCTGCCGTTTCGGCTCATCAGCGCCCGCACGAAATCTTTCCCAGGACTCCGCCTCGTCGGGAGGGCCGCTGAGCGGTCCGGAGAATAGGGGGCGGTCGCGCCGACGTAGCTCAGTTGGTAGAGCAGCTGATTCGTAATCAGCAGGTCGCCGGTTCGAGTCCGGCCGTCGGCTCCATGTAAAAACGCCCGCAACGTTGAGGTTGCGGGCGTTTTGCTTTTTCCGGTCATCACGTCGGCTTCGAAGTACTCGTTCGGGCGAGCCGACGGCATCGTCAGAATGACGTGCGGTTCCATCCCCGTGCACGGGTGCGTCTTAATGACGACGTTGCCTTTCCCATACTCCTTGCGCCACGTTGGACCCATCGCTCGGGTATCGACGGGCGGTGCTTCTCGCGATCGAATCAGCTCTTGCCGAATGGCACGATTCTTGATGACGTATGTCACGCAGGATGCGCGAGAAGCGGTAGGAGTTGGTGTGCCGGGAGATGAGCTTGCGAGAAGAAGAGCCACTTGCGCGAGCATTCCACGGCCACGTTTTTGACGGCTCCGCAAATTCCTAGACGAAGGACCGCGCGTTGTGCGCGGTCCTTTCTTTTGAGGCCGTGGTCTTGCCCTAATAAGCCGGGCGTCGGAGTGCGCGCAAGACGACGAGCAGCAGAATCGCGCCGACGATTGCGCAGACGAGGCTCCAGAGGTCGAAGCCGGTGATTCCCGGGTGTCCGAATAGTCCGTACACGTAGCCGCCGATGACGGCACCCACGATGCCGACCACGATGTCACCGACGACGCCGCTCGGTCCGCCCCCAACGATGTACTTGGCGATCGCACCGGCGATGAGTCCGAAAACGATCCATAACAAAATTGCCATGTTCCGTCTATTGCCTGCTCGCTCGCCCT
>DASSZO010000247.1:0-9574 GCA_035702815.1 Candidatus Aquilonibacter sp.
CGGTCCCACCACAATTGCCGCGGTGAAGAAGTACTTTGGCGGCTTCAAATCGCGGCCGCTTCCCAAGCGTCCGGCCTTCACGCTGCGCCCGGTGAAAAAATCGACCGTGACGATCGACAGCAATCTGCCCGTCGATATCGTCAGCGTCGCCTTCCGTCTGCCGGGCTGGGATTCCAAAGACTATGCGGCGTCGCAAGTGCTCGCCGCGGTGCTCAACAATCAGCGCTCGAAACTCTACGACCTCGTCGTAACCGGTAAGGTGCTCCAGGCGCAGATCGCGCAACTGGAATCGCATCCCAAAGCCTCCGGCACGTTATTGCTCGGCGTGACTCCTGAGGGCGCCGACGTGAACAAGACGGTCGAGGCGATGAAGTCGGTCATCGACGAGTATAAGAAGGACGGCGTTCCGGCCGATCTCGTCGAGGTCGAAAAGCGTCGGGCACTCGCTGCCGATGCATTCAAAGCGAACTCGATCGAAGGCTTGGCGTTCGCGTGGAGCGACGCCGTGGCAAAACAGGGCCTCGCGTCGCCGGACGCGGAGAGCGCGCAGATTCAAAAAGTGACGGTCGCCGACGTGAATCGCGTGCTGCGTACGTACTACAACTTCGATCATGCGATCACCGTCGTCGCGCTTCCGAAGAAGGGCGGCGCGGCGCAGACCAGCCAGCAGCCGATTGCGAAAGAGAGCAACAAGCTTACTCTCCAGCATCACGATCCGCTGCCGTCATGGGCGATCGCCGCGTTCAAGAACGTGCATGTTCCGCAGGAGCTGATCAAGCCAGTCGACATGACGCTCTCGAACGGCATGCGTTTGATCGTGGTGCCGGAGCACGTCTCGAAGACGGTCGTCGTATCTGGTTCGATTCTGTCGAATGAAGCGATTCAGGCACCGAAGGACGTGCAAGGCGTTGCGGACATCACCGCCGGCTTGCTGCCGTTCGGTACGACGACGTACGACCGGGTGGCCTTACGCAAGCAGCTCGACGACATCGCGGCCGACGTCGAGGCGGGTACGAACTTTGGAATGACGGCGCTTTCGAGCGAATTCGATCGCGGCGTCGCGTTGTTGGCCGACGAAGAGTTACACCCGGCATTTCCGGCGCAAAACTTCGCGATTCTCAAACAGCAGAGCGTCGCATCGATGCCCGGTGTCATGACGTCGCCCGACTACCGAAAGAACGTCGCGCTCAATCGCGCCCTGTATCCGGCGCAGGATCCGATGCAGGTGGTGAGCACGACGCAGACGGTGTCGGCGGTGACGCTCGATTCAGTTAAAAACTGGTTTGCGACCGCGTACCGCCCGGATCTGACGACCGTCGTCGTTACCGGCGACGTGACGCCCGATCAAGCCAAAGCGACGTTCGAGAAATACTTCGGCGGCTGGAAGGCGACGGGACCCAAGCCGGACGTCTACCTCCCCGCGGTGCCGAACAACAAACCGGCCGATGTCGTCGTCCCGGATCCCACGCGCGTTCAATCGAGCGTCGAACTCATGCAAGTCAACGCCCTGACGCGCGACAATCCCGATTGGGCTTCCCTCGCCGTCGCGAACGCGGCGTTCGGCTCGGGCGGAAGTTCGATTCTGTTCCATGACGTGCGCGACGTTCATGGGCTCGTCTACGGCATCGGATCGCAGTTCGATGCACGCAAGAACCGCGGCTTCTTCGGCATGTTCTTCGCGTCGGATCCCACGAAGGTGCCGGCGGCGCAGAACCTCGCCTTCGCCGACCTCAACGGGCTGATGAAGAACGGCTTGAGCGCCGACGATATGGCGCGCGGAAAGGCGATGCTGATCTCGCGGATTCCGATTCGGCAAGAGAGCTTCAGCGGAATCGCGCAGCAGTTGATCGGCTACGCCGAATTAGGGTTGCCGCTCAATCAGTACACCATCGACGCGCAACGCGAGGTCGACACGACCAACGCCGCGATCACGGCGGCGTTGCGCAAGTGGGTGCGCCCCGACGACTTCGTCCGGGTGATCCTGGGACCGGCCCCGAAATAGCGGCCGATGCATAACGGGCGACCCGCCGTCGGAATCGGCTTTGATATCGATCACACGCTCGCGATCGACAATAAGCTTGAGCGGGTCGCCTTTCTCCATCTCCTCGAGCACATCGAAGCCGAAGGCGGCCACGCGCTGGGATCGCTGGCAGAGGAGAGCGATCGGATCGACGCGCTCCTGGCCTACCAGCGCAGCGGCGCGTGTACGATTGACGAAGCCGTCATCCGTTTCGTCACCGAGCGCGGCGCGCGAGCCCACGACCACTTCTGTTCGGGGTTTCGCCGCATGGCCTTGGCAATGGCCGAGACCTTCATCGTGCCCGACCCCGAGGCCAAGGCGACGATCGACCGGCTTACCGCCGAGGGGGTCGCAATCGGCGTGCTGAGCAACGGGTGGAATCCGCTTCAGGTCGCGAAGGCGCGCCGGGCTGGCTTTACCGGGAAGGTCCTCGCCAGCGCCGACCTGGGCGTCCAGAAGCCCAGCCCGATCGCCTTTGCGGCCCTGGCGGCGGAACTTGGGCTGGCGCCGGAGCAGTGCTTTTACGTGGGCGACGATCCCGCCGGCGACATCGTGGGCGCCATGGCGGCAGGCTTCCGCGCGGTTTGGATCGACAATGAGGGGAAAACCTACCCCTCCGACTTGCCCGAACCGACGCACGTCGTGCACGCTCTGCACGAGGTGATTCCGCTCGTTTCGGCGGTGGCGGCGGGATGAGCCCGAAGATCACGGGCGGTTCGTTGGGGAGCCGGAAATTGAAATCGCCGAAAGGCACGAGCGTGCGTCCGACACCCGGACGCGTGAAAGAGTCGCTATTCTCGATCTTGATGCATCGTATCGACGGCGCATCGGTCTTGGATCTTTTTGCCGGCACGGGTGCGATCGGATTTGAATCGGCGTCGCGTGGAGCGGCGCGGGTGGTGTCGGTTGAAGCGCACCGGGAGACGGCGGCGGCGATCGAAGCGGCCGCACAGGAGCTCGGGATCGACGACCGCCTGACCGTCGTCGCGGCTCCCGTGGAGCGCGCGCTCTACCGGGTCGAAGGTCCGTTTGATATCGTCTACATGGATCCGCCGTATGCAAACGAGGTGCCGCTGCAGGTCTTCCGCCTGCTGCTCGAGCGGGCGCTGCTTGCACCCGACGCGATCGTGATCTACGAACACGCGGCGAAGCGAATTCTGCCCGACATACCGGGGTATCGTTCCACGCGCGAAGAAGTCTACGGCGATGTGGCCTTGGCATTCTTTGCGCGGGCGGACGGCTAGTTGAACAACGGTCGTTCGCGTGGGACGCGGGCTATCTATCCTGGGTCGTTCGATCCCCTGACGAACGGTCATCTCGACGTCATCGAACGCGCCGCCGGCTGTTTTGCCGAGCTGCTCGTCTCCATCGTCGTCAACCCCCAAAAGCGTAACCCGATGTTCACGCTGCAAGAGCGCGAGCAGATGCTCAAAGAGTGCGTCGCGCATTTGCCGAACGTGCGCGTCCAGAACTTCCGCGGTTTGCTCGCCGACTACGTGCGAGCGCAAGATGCCGACGTGATCGTCAAGGGGCTTCGCGTCGTCTCCGACTTCGAAACCGAGATGTCGACCGCACTGATGAACCGGTCGCTGTCGAATGTCGACACGCTCTTCCTGATGTCGGATGCGCGCTATTCATTCGTCAGCTCGAGCCTTGTCAAAGAAGTCTTTTTCCTAGGCGGTGACGTATCGGCATTCGTGCCGCCTGCCGTGCTCGGCGTCATGTCGAGCAAACGCGCCGCACTCAAACGATCGTAACGGAGGATTGTGATGTCGGTCTATCGCGTGTTGGATAAATTAGAAGCCTACCTCCACGAGGCGACGTGGCTGCCCGCCGGATACCGCGTGGTATCGGAAGAACGGGTCGTCGAGTTCGTCGAGAAGATTCGCGCGTCGCTGCCGGAAGAACTCGGCCGCGCGAAGACGATCGCCAAGGATCAAGACCGCGTGATTCGCGCCGCACAAGAAAAGGCGCAAGCCATCGTCGAGCAAGCGTCGACGGTTCACGAGGAGCTGGTCGATCAGAACGAGATCGTGCAGCGAGCCCGCACGACGGCCGAAATCGTCCTGCGCGAGGCCGAGGAACGCGCACGAAAGATCAAAGAAGGCGCCGATCAGTACGCGGCGCAGGTTCTCGCCGAGATGGAATCGCGGCTCTCCGCCGCGCTCGGATCGGTGCAAAAAGGCCGCGCGGCACTTGCCAATCAGCCACGGGCAGCGGCCTCACCGAGCGCTGCGCCGCTTGCTGAAGCCGCGGCGAAGAGTAAGCGTGCGGCGTTCGACCTGCAAACGGCCGACGAAACCGCCGCGCTCGAATCGGTCTAGCGTTTAAAAGCCGTCGGGCGAGCGCATACTCTTTCTATGAGAGCACTCGCCCTGACGGTAGGAATCCTCGCATGCGCTGCCATTCCGGCGTTCGCCCAAACGCCGACGGGCATCAGCGGGTACGTCATCGATGCGGACACGCATCACCCGATCCCCGGCGCGGAAGTCGCCGTCTATCGCATGCCGATGAGCAACGCGTCGCTTGCGGTCCGTACATTGCGCACGAATCAGCACGGGTTCTTTAGCAAGATCTTGCTCGAGCCGGGACACTACGTCCTGATGGCGTCGGCAAACGGCCTTCGCGCGGCGTGCGAGACGTCAGACCTCGTCAGCGGCGCCGTGACGCACATCAACGTGCAGATGTCACGCACGCACGAAGTGTGCGTCGGCAAGCACGTGCAGAGCGCGCTGGTCGTGCCGGGACAAACCACTGACGTCTACGTGGTGCACTAGCGCGGCGTAATGTGAATGACGCAGACCGCGCCGCCGGCGGCGGGCTGCACGTCAAATCGTTCGACGCTGTCGAGGTAGAGCGTTTCGCCTTGCACGCAGTGCGTATCCGCAATTGTCGCCGAGCCGGCGAGCACGTAGCAGCAGAGCAACTCGTCGTCGTCGACCAGAAAGCGTTGGGGCGCCGTGACGATTTCGACGTCGTGTGCGTACTCCGCGCGCAGCGTCATCGCGTTGAGATCGCGCGACGGTGAAGTAACGTCGGCGCGAACCGCCGCTTCCCCACGAAAGGCAAACGGTTCGTGCGCGGCCAGTTCGACGGTTTCGCCGTCAACGGTGAGCCGCACGCCGGTATCGAGCGCGACGATCGTGCGATCGTACCCGTGAAAATCAGAGAAGGCGCCGCTGCGTTCGATCTCTGCGAGCGAAATGCGCCACGCGGGCGGATCGCTCTGCGCGTCCGCCGCAATTTCGTGCGTGATGCCGCCGCCGTTCTTCCAGCGCTGCTCGCGATACTCCGCGGGTCGCAGCAGCGCGAGCATTACACCGGCGGGGCTTGAACGTTGTGGGCGAAGGCTTCGAGGCGTGCGCGGTCGATCGCCTTGACGCGTCCGCGATCGAGCTCGACCGCGTTGGCATTTTTGAGGCGCAGCAGTGCGCGTGCCGCCATATCGCGCACGGTTCCAGCTGCGGCCGCGATCTGTGCCTGTGAGAGATTCTCGACGCCGGGAAGTCCGCGCGTCATGCCGACCGACGTGCGAGCGTAGCCGAGCAAAAACTTCGCGACGCGTTGCAGCACGTGCGCGAACGCGAGGTCCGCGATGGTGTCGATCGAACGGCGCCGCGCTTGTGAACTGGCGATGAGAAATCCGAGCGCGAGTTCCGCGTCGTTGCGGATCGCATGCATCACGGCTTCGCTGGGCAGCGTGACGACGACCGCATCGGTAAGCGCTTCGGCGCGCGTGGTGGCGCCGCCGCCGTCGAAGGTACCGCTTTCGTTGAGCGTGTCATGCGTCAAACGCTCGCCGATCGTATGCGTCTTGCCGTCGGGCGAGAGCAGCGTGTAGATAACCTTGCCGCTCTTGACGATGCCGAGATACGGCCACATCTCGCCTTCGTCGAAGATCGTATCGCCCGATTTGTAGCTGCGCTCGCTCATCTGCTGCGCGAGCTCCTTGATCGTCGCCGCCTTCGCTTGCGTGAATTGCGGCACGTGCTGCAAGAACGTCTCGCCGTCGGCGTTCTCGTCGATGCGCTCCAGGCGAATCGTCCAGCGATTGCTGCCGAGGTTGCGTGCGTCCCAAGAGAAGCGTCCGGGGCGCAGCTGCGTCATTTCGTTACGCAGCGCGCGCGGGTCGGTCTCCTCGTTGATCTCGAGGGCGCCCCCGAGGGCAAGCTTGTCGAAGCTCTCGAGGATCTGTTCGGTCTTGGTCGCAGCCGGTAACGACCGGGCATCGAGCGTGATGGCGGCGGGGCGGTTTATTGGCATGACCCGCGTTCATTAGGGACGCCGAGAATCGGTTCCTTTGGACGGACCCTCCCGGGTGCGTGGTGAATAAAGCGGGCCCATGACTAGCACACCCAACGACAATGACGTCGTCATCCTCGCCGGCGCCCGTACGCCCTTCGGCAACTTCGGCGGCACGCTCGCCGATCTGACCGCTACCGATCTCGGCGTTTTCGCGGCCAAAGCGGCCGTCGAGCGCAGCGGCGTTTCGACCGACGAGATCGACGACGTGGTCTTCGGCAACGTGATCCAGAGCAGCGCCGACGCCATCTATCTCGCCCGCCACATCGGCCTGCGGGTCGGTCTCCCGATCGGCGTGCCGGCGCTCACGCTCAACCGCCTCTGCGGGTCGGGGCTCCAGGCGATTCTCACCGCCGCGCAGTCGCTGCGGCTCGGCGAGTCGACCTACGCGCTGGCCGGCGGCACCGAGAATATGAGCCAGGCGCCGCATGTCGTGCGCGGCGCGCGCAAGGGCTTCCACCTCGGCGCGAACGTGCAGTTCGAAGATTCGCTGTGGAGCGCGCTCACGGATTCGTATAGCGATACCGCGATGGCCGTGACTGCCGAGAATCTCGCCAAGAAGTACGGCATCGCCCGTGAAGCGTGCGACGAGTTTGCGCTCGCAAGTCAAACCCACGCGCTCGAGTCGCAGAAGAACGGCTATTTTGCCGACGAGATTGCGCCTGTCACGATCAAAGGCCCCAAAGGCGCCGAAGTCGTCGTCGACAAGGACGAGGGCCCGCGCGAGGGACTCTCGATGGAGAAGCTTGCCAAGCTTCCCGCGCGCTTCGTCAAAGACGGCGTCGTCACGCCGGGTAATGCAAGCGGCATTACGGACGGTGCGGCCGCAGTCGTGCTCACGACGGTCAAACAAGCCCGCAAGGACGGACGCACGTGGATCGGGCGTCTGATCTCGGGCAGCGTCGTCGGCGTCGATCCGGAGATCATGGGCATCGGCCCCGCCGTTGCAATTCCCAAAGCGCTGCAGAAGGCCGGACTCTCGGAAAAAGATCTGCAGGTCATGGAAATCAACGAAGCGTTCGCGCCGCAAGTGCTCGCATGCCTCAAAGACATGCGCAGCAACGGCGTTCGACTGAATCCGCATGGCGGCGCAATCTCGCTCGGGCACCCGCTCGGCGCATCGGGCGCGCGTCTTGCCGTCACGGTGCTCAACGACCTGCGCCATCTCGGCGGCGGTTACGGCGTCGCGTCGGCATGCATCGGCGGCGGACAAGGTATCGCCGCGGTGCTGGCGGCCGAGTAGCCGGTGGACGAACAGAAGCGGCGCCGGTGGCTTACACCGGGCCGCTTCCTCGACGCGATCGCAATCCTTGTCATTGCGTTCGTTGCGTGGAAGCTTTTGATCGCGCCGCGCCAGCTCAAGGGCGGCGATGCGTATCCCGCGCCGCAAGTCTCGTTTCAAAAACTCGACGGCGGAACGTTTCACGTTGCCGATGCGCGCGGCCGCGTCTTGTTCTTAGACTTCTTTGCCTCGTGGTGCGATCCGTGCAAGTTGGAATCGCCCCTGGTCGAGCAGTATGCGCGCAAACATCCCGACGTGCTTGTGGTACCTGTCGACGTCGGCGAACCGCGCATGTTAGCCGAGCGCTTCGCCAAGAAGTACGGCTTGCAACACGTCGTCCTCGATCCCAAGAGCAGCTCGCAAGGGTTCTTCCAGATTCAAGGCTTTCCGACGATCGTCGTGATCGATCCGCGAGGCAAGATTCGCGCAAGTTGGAGCGGCTTCAACCCCGCGATTCAAATGGCGATGGCTAACGCGGCGAAGACGCTGCGCTGACGCGCGTTACTTTCCCCAGAACACGAAGATGCTGACCGCGGCAACGCCCATCACGGCGACCGCGCCCCATCCCCAGATCCGCGCGACGAGCGAGCTGCGCCATTTGCCCATCAACTGTTTGTCGCTGCAGAACGCGACGAGCACGGCCAGCAGCGGGACGGCGACGATACCGTTGATGACGGCCGACCAAAAGAGTGCCGCGATTGGATTGATGTGCGCGAAGCCGATGATCATCGCGATGACCATGCCGACGGTGAGTGCGCCGTAGAAGCCCGGCGCGCGTCGCATCGGCAAGTTCAACCCGTGCTTCCACTGCAGCGATTCCGCGGCAACGTATGCGGACGATCCGATCAGTGCGGGAATCGCCAGCAGACCGGTTCCCACCATGCCGAGCGTGAAGAGCAGATACGCGAAGCGTCCGGCGAGCGGCTCGAGCGCCTTGGCGGCGTCTTGCGCCGACGCGATATGCGTGAGCCCGTGCGCGTTGAGCGTGACGGCGGTCGTGACGATGATGAAGAACGCGACGAGATTTGAAAAGATCATTCCGAAGTTGATGTCGACGTGCGCGTCGGCAATCTCGCGCGTCGTCGCGCCGTGGCGCGCGCGTACCGACGTGCGGCCCATCGCCTTCTCTTCCTCGACCATCAAGCACGCTTGCCAGAAGAAGAGATACGGCGTGATCGTCGTGCCGAGGAGCGCCATCGCGGTCGTAATCCAATCCGACGCGAAGTGAATCTCGGGCACGACCAGGTGGCGCAGAACCAGCGGCCAATCGGCATGGACGACGAACGCGGTGATGATGTAGGCAAAGAGTGCGATCGTCAGCCACTTGACGACGGCGAAGATGCGTTTGTATGAAAAAAAGATTTGGAAGACGAGCAGCGCGCCGCCGAAGAGAAAGATCCACAGCCACTGGGGCAGGCCGAGTACCATTTGCGCCGAGGCCGCCATGCCTTCGAGATCCGCGCCGGCATTGAGCACGTTCGCGCCGATCACGGCGAAAGCGAGCGGGAAGAGTACCCATGCGGGCAAGCGTTTGCGCATATTGGTTGCAAACCCGACGCCCGTTACCATGCCGATGCGCGCGCACATGCCTTGAATCACGGCCATCATCGGCGTTGTCAGCAGCACGAGCCACAGCATGGAGTAGCCGGCGGTCGCGCCGGCTACCGAGTACGTTGAGATACCGGACGGATCGTCGTCGGACGCCCCGGTTATGAGACCGGGGCCGAGGACCGCAAACCACCGGCGCGCGCCTTTGAGCACTGATACCGGTGAGCCGCTCGATCTCGTTCTGGTTGACTGCATGCCTTCCGAACGTACCGCGCGCGCCGAAAAAGCAAACGGCCGCCGCTACGAGCCGTCGTAGTGCGGCCAGGCGTCGCCCTCGATCTCGCCGTCGAGTTGCGCGCCCGGTGAAAGGGTCATCGCGGGCAGTACGAAGCGGACGACGTTATTGGTGAGCGTTCCGTCGA
>DASSZO010000267.1:0-2771 GCA_035702815.1 Candidatus Aquilonibacter sp.
GACTGCACTCGCTGCGCTCGTTTTGCTCAGGATGACGACGCGCGGCAATTGAGGCGATCCTTCGACTGCGGCGCTTCGCGCCTTCGCTCAGGATGACAACGACTGCACTTGCTGAGCTCGTTTAGGTGGGACATGGGTATAAGCAGCGCATGTTTAACGAGATCAAGGGCTTAGTCGAGCAAAAGATACAAGAAGCCGGCACGCAGAACGTGACGGCAGCAGCCAAAGATTCGATCGGTAACATGCCTCCCGGCGAAGTGACGCAGCACGCGCAAACCGCCGTTACCAACCTCAACGATCAGGGGCAGGGCGATCTTGCAAAAGAGTTGCAAGACGTCATGCAGGCCGCGCAAGACAATCCGGTTGGGTTGAAAAACGCGGTGATCGGATTCGTCGAGCATCACCCGGAGACGCTTGCGGCGTTTGCTCCGGGCCTCGCTCGCGATATCTTAGGGAAGGTGTAGCGCGCGCAGAAGGTGCGCGCCGGGCAGATCGTTTCGGCGCTGACCCAAGAGTGACGCTGCCGTGTCGAGCCACGTGGCGGTGGCCGCACGACGCGCCAGCGTTCCGATTGCCGGATACGAACCGACCGACGTAAGGACGAAGTCCGCGCCGTTGGTCGTGTTGCGCACGTCGGTGATTCCGCAACCCGGTACGTACGAGATCGATTCCGAGTAGCCGGGATACGTGTACGTCACTTGCGCGCCTTGCGGCGACGAGGACGCATTCGGGCACGCGCTTTCACCGGGGACGACACCAATGTTCGTCACGGTTGCGCTTCCGCCGGAAGCCGACCACGTTTGGCCGAGCGTCAGCGTCGAGGGAACGAAGAGCGGCGTTCCCGGAACCGCAGCTGTGCTGCCCAGTGAATACTCCGAGGTGACGTTGTAATTACCGGATGCATCGACGGTCATACCAAGTGCGCCGACCATATTTGCCTGCATGTTTGCCGTGCTCGTTGCAACCGTGGTGACCAGGCCGGTCGTTCCCGCCGCAACCAGCGCGGTAACGCCGTTGATCGTCGGATCGCTGTAGAGCGTGATGGTCAGCGGGTTGTTGTTGAACGTCGTTTGATAGTTCCAACCCGTCGAGGGTTTGAGCGCGAGCATGTCGCCCTTGATCGAGGGTGCGGGCGTCGCCGGCGCAGTGCCGGTTGAACAGCCGCCGCCGCCTCCGCCGCCTCCGCAAGCGGTGAGGGACAGCGCGATGAGTGCGCTAGTCAGAATAGGAAGAGTTGAAAGAGTGCGCTTCATGACCGCCTACGGTTGCGTGCGCGCTATCAAGCCGCCTGCCGCTCGCCGTAGTCCATTGGTCACTTACGTTTTTTCGCCTTAGGGGTGACGCAGGTGCCGCTGGCGCGGCAGACGGGGATCGGTTCGTCGAGGTAATCCGCGGCGCTGTCGTTGACGTCGGTGCGCGCGACGATGACTTTACGCGCTTCGAACTCCATCGCGCGTGACGTGTTTCCGACGCGCGTGATGCGGCCGTGTGCTTCGATGTAATCACCGGCGTAGACCGGTGCGAGAAACTCGACCTTGTCGTACGCGACGAAGAGTCCCTCGTCACCGTCCAGGCGGATGAGCAGTTCCGTTGCAACGTCGCCGAAGAGTGCGAGCATCCGCGCGCCGTCGACCAGGTCGCCGCCGTAGTGCGCGTCGTGCGCGCTCATCCGCAGGCGGATGGTGCTCGTTATGCTGCTTGCGTCTTCGCTAGTTGCCACAGTTCCTCGAGTTCGTCAAGTGAGAGATCGGAGAGCGTTTTCCCGTCGGCGGCAGCACGCTCTTCCATGAAGCTGAAGCGCCGGTAGAATTTCTCGTTTGCTTCGCGCATCGCGGTCTCGGCGTCGATACCGAGCGCGCGCGAGAGGTTGACGATCGTGAAGAGCACGTCGCCCAACTCCTCGCGCACGTGCGGATCGTCTTGTTTCGCTCGCCGCGCCTCGGCGAGCTCGCCGAGTTCCTCGTGCAGTTTGTCGAGGACGCCGCCCACGTTGGGCCAGTCGAATCCAACCCGCGACGCCTTCTCTTGCATGCGTTGACCGCGTTGTAAGGCGCCGAGGTGTTTGGGAATGCCCTCGAGACGGCTCTTGCGTTTGAGTCCCGTCTTTTCTTTGGCTTTGAGCGCTTCCCAACTTTGCCATTGGCTGTCGACGTCTTCGATCACCGCGTCGCCGAAGACGTGCGGATGGCGACGGACCATCTTGTTGGAGAGCGCGTCGATGACGTCCGCGACGGTGAACTTCCCGACTTCCGAGCCGAGCTGGGAATGAAAGACGATCTGCAGCAACAGGTCGCCCAACTCTTCACAGAGCGCCTCCATGTCGTCGGCTTCGATCGCTTCGACGACCTCGTACGTCTCCTCGATCAAATACGGCACGAGCGTGCGGTGCGTCTGCTCCTGATCCCACGGGCACCCGGCGCGCAAGCGCGCCATGATGGTGATGAGATCGTCGAACGAGTAATGCTGCGACTGCGGCGGCAGCGGCACCAGGGGCATCGGCATCGACGCGGAGAGCGTCGCGCGCGGCATGCCGGGCGTGATTTCGGTCGCGTAACCGCGCGCTTCGAGCGCCCGCAGCAACGGCGGCAGTCCCGGAACGTCGGAGAGCGGATTGCCGAGCACGCCGAGTGCGAGCAGATCGTCGTCGAGCGACGCGATGCGCGCGAGAAAGTGGTCGATGGCATCGGTACTGCCGCGCACCAGCGCCGCGGCGTCCGCAACCAGCTCGCGATGTAGCGCGACGCCGCGATCGACGAGCGCCGTTTGCAGAT
>DASSZO010000112.1:0-7169 GCA_035702815.1 Candidatus Aquilonibacter sp.
CGCGATGTGCAGACCGGCTGCCTTGGCGACTTCTTCGGCCTTCGCCCGAGCGTCCGCGACGGCACGTTCCGTCGCCTGGGCGCGCGCCCGCTGCGGGTTTGCCAGGCCGAACGCGACCCCATCGATCGAGGTTGCGCCGGCGCCGCTGAGGGCGTCGACGACCGAGCCGGCCTTCCCGATCTGCCGCACTTTGACCGCGAACGAGCGGGTTACCGTGTAACCGTAGCGCTCGTAGGTATCGCCCGTCGGCATCGGATTCGGCTTGGGCACGTAATTCATCGAATAGTACGAAAGCGTGATGTCCGCGCGCGCGACGCCCGCGCGGGTGGCCGCCGCCACGATGGCGTCGTAGCGCCGGTTATTTTGATCGACCGCCGCGGCGGACGTGTCCGCCGTCGTTTGAACCTGGGCGTTGACCGTCGCTTGATCGGGCATCATGGCGACGCTTCCCGAGCCCGTGACGCTGATCTCGGTCGGCGCGGCGGCCGCCACCGGGAGCGCCGCGAGCACGACGAGAGCGAGGGTAAGGGGAACGAGCTGTCGTTTCATACCTCAAGTAACGACCCTGCATCCCGTTTAATTTCCTGCCGCAGGGGAGAAGATACCGACCAAGGAGGTAGCGATGGGCATTTTATTGTGGATCATATTCGGGATCATCGTGGGCGCGATTGCACGGTGGATCGTTCCGGGTGAAGGCCCGGGCGGAATCCTCGGCGACCTGATCATCGGCATCGTTGGTGCCGTGATCGGCGGCTGGGTCTATGGCCTGTTCGGCCACACCGGCGTCACCGGATTCAACATCGGCAGCTTCATCTGCGCAATCATCGGCGCGGTTGTCCTGCTCTGGATCGTTCGCGCGGTTTCGGGCCGCCGCACGGTCGCATAGACAGAAGTCTTAGACCCCTTTATACGGGAAGGCGTAGGCTCCGGTTAGTGCCAATACGGCCGAAGCACCTACGTTTTCTCGTCTGAGGGGTCTCTTTTTTCATGGCGTACATCATTACCGAACCGTGTATCGGCACGAAAGATAAGTCGTGTGTCGACGTCTGCCCGGTGGACTGCATTCACGGTAAAGATGAAGACGACCAGCTCTTCATCGACCCCGAAGTCTGCATCGATTGCGGCGCATGCGTTTCGGCGTGTCCGGTCGAGGCGATCTTCGCCGATTCGGACGTGCCGGAAAAGTGGGAGAACTTCATCGCGATCAACGCGGAGTATTTCAAAAAAGCGTCGGCCTAGGCGAATAGGTTCTCGGTTCGATTGTCAGGTAGCCGCATTGCGGCTACCTGATTTGCTATCATCATCCAGAGCATCGGCGAGTTCCGTGCGAGCATAGAGCACGAAGTAGCCGTCGCGTTTACCGGTAATGAAGCCGGCTCCTCGCAAGATTGAGAGGTGGCGCGACGCGCCGCCTTCCGAGAGCGAGAGAAGGCCTGCAAACTCTCTGGTCGAGAGGCTCCGGCTCTTGAGCATATCCAACATGCGAAGCCGTATCGGGTCCGCGAGCGCCGCATAGCGGCGAGCGAGCATATCATATCGTTGGTTCGTGCCGCCCGCCTCGGACGGGGAAGCGATCGGATAGGAAATGCGCACGTCGAGCGTTTCGCGGCGCAGCACGATAAACGTCGCCTTCGGCCACACGAAATACGACGGCATGAGCGTAAGCGTCGCGCCCGCGTCGAATGCTATTGCCGGAGTCTCCGCTGCCTGCTCCAGGAATCGAATTGACGCCTTGCGAGCGGATCCAGTGACGCTGATTTGCCTCGTCAACGTTCGCAGCATGTCGCTCAGGCCGAATCGCTTCATGAGGCGCGAACGCGCTTGAGCGTCCTCGTGCGCTTTGGACGAGAATTCCTCCCATCGGTGGGCGAGGCATGCTGCGTGAAAGTTCTCGGCGAGGTTGACGAAGTCGTGTCGCGCTTTGCTTTGCGATCGGACGAACGACTGCAGCAACGCGGCGTGTTGCGGAAAACGCTTGGCCGCGCGTTGCATGAGGCTGCGCATCGCGTCGGGCTCGGCGGCGGCAGTCAGATCCGCGCGACGCACGAGCGGCGTGCCCATCATGCGCCGAAGCATCGCAAAAGAAAACGATTGCGGGTTGCTCCGAAGCACGGTTACTTCGCGTTCGAACGTGATGTTTTCCGTCGACGGCAGCAGATCGGGGAAGAGCTCCGGCTGAGGTTGCAACAAAAAACTCCAGCGCGCAATCGAATTTTTGAGCGCGGGGCCGGCCTTTCTCCGGGCCTGCCGCACCCACGCCATTTGTTCGGCATGTTCGCGCGGCGCGCAGAAAACGCTCATCGCTCGAATGACTTCTTGGAGCGGCGAGAAGGCAAACGTGACCGAGGAGGGCCGGATATCGGTCAACATCATTGATTTATGATTTTGCAAATCAGTTGGCGTTCCTATCCGCCGGTTGGTAGCATTCTGCCATGAAGCTCATGCTGCTCGCCGCGCTCGCGGCCACCATGTTGTCACATCAAGCGGCAACGTCTGCCGGCGACATCGCATTTCGTAGCGGCGACTTCGACCGCGCCTTTGCGGCGTACGAAGCGGAGGCCGCGGCCTCACCGGGCGATAGGAACGCGCTCGTCGGACTTGGCACGATGTATCTCTACCGCAACCAGATCTCGGACGCCAAGAAATACCTGACGCTCGCGGTCCGCGCGCATCGGCACGACGACCTCGCAAAACGCCGGCTCGCTGCACTCGTGCGTCAAGAGGGCGCTCCCGGCGACTTTCGGATTACGATGGACGAAGCTAGAACGGTCGTGCCTTTCGTGCAGACGGATCCACTTCCGATGATCGAGGCGAAGGTAAATGGCCAGCCGGTTCGTCTCCTCATCGATACGGGTGCGGCTGCGCTCGAGTTATCTCCGGATGCTGCGAAGCGTTGCGGCATCGCGATGCGCGCGGCGGGAACGGCCGTCTTCGCCGGCGGGATGAAGGCGCGCATACGTCGGGGGCACGCGGATCGTCTGACGCTCGCGAGTACGATTATCCGGAATGTTCCTGCCGGTGAACTTCCTGCGGGTGCATCGATGCTCGGCGGAGCAACGTTCGACGGAATCATTGGAACGACGATCCTGCGGCGCTTCATTGCGACGCTCGATTACCGCCATGCACGGCTGGTGCTCGAGAAGCGGTCGGCATCCGCCGCGGTTGAAGCGCGCGCGCATGCAAGCGGCGCGGCGGTGGTATCGATGTGGCTCGTCCCGGACCACTTCATTTTCGCGCAAGCGCGCGTCAACGACCGCTTCAAGGCGCTCTTCAGCATCGATACCGGTGGTGCGGGCGTCGGGATCGGGCTCACGAAGGCGGCGCTCGCTGCGGCGAACGTCACGCCGGACGCATCAAAGGCGTTTGAGGCCCAGGGCGGAGGCGGCTCGATGCTCCTGGAGCCGTTTGCAGCCAACGTATCTCTCGGATCCTTTACGGAAAAGAATGTCCCGGGCGTCTTCTCCCCGGCCGGCGATCCGTACGCCGGTTTCCCGTTTACGGTCTCAGGTGCGATTTCACACGAGTTCTTCCGGCACGCTACGCTAACGTTTGACTTCGAGGCGATGAAACTTATCGTTATCTAGGGAGGTTGCTGCGAATGTGCGGCAGCCCGTTCGGATTTCACACGTCGTCAAAACGTATGACGGCGCAACCGTGGCCTTGGACGACGTGAGTTTCGACGTCGGCTCCGGCGAGCTCGTGGCGCTGCTTGGGCCCAGCGGTTGCGGCAAAAGCACGCTGCTAAATCTGATCGGATGCATCGACCTTCCCGATGCAGGCGAGGTTCGCATCGACGACGTTTCGACCGCGGCCCTTCGAGACGACGAGCTCACGCTGTTGCGCCGCGACCGGATTGGGACCGTCTTCCAATTTTTCAACTTACTGCCTACGCTTACGCTCGCTGAGAACGTCGCACTGCCGTTGGTGCTCCAAGGCGTCCCGCGCGATCAAACGGCACAGCGTGTCGATGCCGCACTCTCGGTCGTCGGCATTGCCGATAAAGCGCGTTCGTTGCCGTCGAACGTATCGGGCGGCCAGTTACAGCGCGCGGCGATCGCGCGTGCGATCGTCCATCATCCGGCAATCGTCCTCGCGGACGAACCAACCGGAAATCTCGACTCGCGCAACGGAGCGATGGTTCTGGATCTCCTGGTCTCACTCGCCCGCGCCGGTCAGTCGATCTTGATGGCGACGCACAGTGCGGAAGCGGCCGCGCGAGCCGACCGGCGCATTCACATGCGAGACGGGAAGATCGTGAACGTCGAATGACGGCGCCGGCGCTGCTCTTCTCCGCGCTCGTCAGCCGCTACGCCCGCCGCCACCTGCTACGCTCCATCGTTACGTTGGTCGCCGTCGCGTTGGGCGTTGCCAGCGCCTACGCGATCGATTTGGCGAACGCGACAGCCATCGGATCATTCAGCACGAGCGTCAACGTGATCGCGAACCGGGTGAACGTTCAAGTCGTCGGTGCAGGCGAAGGCTTCGACGAACGAGCGATCCTGCGCGTGCAGGGCGTCGACGGCGTTCGCGCGGCGTCGCCCGTTGTCTCCGGCGATCTGCTCGTGGGGTCTCGCGGCGGTTTCACCGGCGAGATCGTGCGGGTCTTGGGAATCGACGTCACGCGAACGACGGCGCCGCCCGGGCTTGCGCAAGCGCAGCGAACGGCAACACATTTCGATCTCGAACGCTTCATCGACGATCGCGGTATCTTCGTGAGCGAACGCATAGCGCGCACGTACTGGCTCAAAGAAGGCGGGACGCTGCATGCCCTCGTCGGCAGCCGCCCTGTTTCGTTACGCGTGATGGGCATTATCCCGCGAAATACGGTCGGCGTCGACTCCAGCGTCGCGTTCGTCGATATCGCAACGGCGCAAACGACCTTCGATGCGGTTGGCCGGCTCGATCGCATCGACGTCGAAGCCGATCCCTCGCGGGTCGCTGCAGTAGTCGAAGCGATGAAGCGCGTTGTGCCCGCGGGCGCACGCGTTCTGACGCCCCGAACGCGACTGGATGAGATTCAACGCATGCTGGCAAGCTTCACGATGAATCTCGCGGCGCTTGCCGACGTCGCGCTTCTTGTCGGCATGTACCTAATCTACAATGCCGTGGCCATTTCGGTCGTGCAGCGTGGTTCGGAGATTGGAACGTTGCGCGCTCTCGGCACGCGGCGGATACAGATTTTCGGCATCTTCGTGAGCGAAGGCGCCGCGTACGGCGTCGCCGGCTCGCTCCTGGGCATTGTACTGGGACTGCTGCTCGCGCGGCTCTCGCTCTCGGCGGTTGAGACGACCGTTTCCACCCTGTACGTGGGGACGCACGCCGACGCGCTGCAGTTTAGTTGGCTTGCGACGATCAAGGCGTTTGCGCTCGGCACGGTACTCGCGATGCTCTCCGCGGCGATCCCAGCGGCGGGTGCCGCGTCAACTCCCGCCGCGCGCACGATGCGAAACACCGGCGCGGCGGAGCGCCGCATCGCCGGGTTCACGCGGGGCACGTTGCTCGCCGGCATCGCACTGCTGCTCGTTGCGGCCGCCGCCGCTCGCCTTCCGGCAATCGGCGACGGGATTCCGGTCTTTGGCTACGTCGCGGGGATCCTTGCGATCGCGGGTGTTTCGCTCGTCGCGCCGTTCGTCTTAACGGTCGTTACGAACGCTTTGCATCGCGGCGCCCAGCGGGCGACGACGCTGCTGGCCACTGCTTTCGTTCGCGCGTCGATGCGCCGGATCGCCGTCGCCGTTGCCTCGTTGACGGTTGCCGTCGCGATGATGATCGCCATCGCCGTGCTCGTCGGTTCATTCCGCGCGACGGTTGTGGCTTGGACGAGCGACACGCTCAGCGCCGACTTATACATCAGTGCCCCCGGCGGCGCGGATGCCGCGTTGCACGGAGCGTTTGCGCCGGACATTCCCGCGCGCATTGCGCGGTTGCCCGGCGTTGCGGCCGTGGACACGTTCCGCGGACTTGACGTTCCGATTGACGGGCGCTTCGCGCAGTTGGGCGCGACGAACTTTTCGGGCATCGTTACGCGCAACAAGCTGCGCTTTCTCGGCCAGGTCGACCGTGCCGCACTTTCCGCAAAGATGCAACGCGGGAACTACGCGGTCATCAGCGTGCCCTTTGCGACGCATTTTCACCTCGAGCCCGGTGACGCTTTTGCGATCTCGACGCCGAGCGGCGTTGTTTCATTGCGGATCCTCGCCGAATACAACGATTACTCGACGAGCGGCGGGACGTTTTTCATCGACGAGTCCACGTTCCGCCGGCTGTTCAAAGATCCGAACTTCGACTCGATTGCCGTCTACGTACGGCCGGGTGCCTCGGTGCCGGCCGTACGAACCGAGATCGCGCGCGCGTTGCGCCCGCTGCTGCTCAATATCAATTCGAACGGTGAATTGCGAACGTACGCGCTTTCGGTCTTTGACCGGACGTTTGCAATTACGAGCGCCCTGTACGGCATCAGCATCGCAATTGCGGTGCTCGGGGTTATAAGCACGCTCTTTGCGCTCGTTCTCGAGCGCCGGACCGATATCGGCTTGATGCGCTACGTCGGCTTGACCGCGGCGGGCGTGCAGCGACTCGTCTTCGTGCAAGCCCTCATCGTCGGCGTGGTCGCGGGGATTCTGGGGCTCGTTCTCGGCATCGCGCTGGCAGCCGATCTCATCTATGTGATCAATCGTCAAAGCTTCGGCTGGTTGATCGAATGGCAAACCCCGGGGTGGTTCTACCTTCAGGCCTTTGCCATGGTGGTCGTGGCCGCCGTCGCCGCTGCAATCTATCCCGCGCGCGTTGCCGCGTCGATTCAAACGTCGGAGGTGCTTCGTGTGGAGTAAACTGCTCGCCGCATTTCTGATTGCGATCTCGCCGTATCAGTACCACTTTCCGCGCGACCACTTTGCGCATAACGCCTACCGCACCGAATGGTGGTACTTCACGGGGCACCTGCGCGCGCGAGACGGACATCGCTTCGGCTTCGAACTGACCTTTTTTCGGATCGCGCTGCAGCCGCACGCGCCGCACTGGGGAGCAAAGCAGAGTAAATGGATTGCGTACCAGCTCTATCCGGCGCACTTTGCGATCACCGATGAACGTGCGGGCGATTTCACCTACGCCGAGACCCTTGCGCGCGACGCGCTCGGGCAAGGCTTTGCGTCTGATTCACGTCTCTTCGT
>DASSZO010000206.1:0-13283 GCA_035702815.1 Candidatus Aquilonibacter sp.
CGTTCTTACCGTGTTGCGCAGAATCGCCGCTATGCACTCCTCGCCGGAGTTTCCACAATTGCCTGGTCTCAGGCCCGTTGCGACTACCTATGGAGCATCAAAACGGCTCGAAAACGTGGCTCTAACGAGTTTTGCAAACGAGCAAGCTTATGTTTTTAACGTCGGCGAAATCAATACACGTATACTGCTGCAGCGCTTAGTTGAAGACCAACTAGACTTCGCGGTTCCGTTCGATACCTCAGGCCTTGAGGTGCTTCCGCCATTCGAGGCGCGACAGACGATCTCAGCCGACTCGATGTTGAGGCTCCTTATCGATGTGTTCAATCCGTTGATCCGCGGGTTACGGATTCTCCGCGATCTTGGCCTTCGTAGCATATTCCTTCACAGCGTACCGCCTCCAGCGGTCAATGATGTAGATTCCGCGCGCGTGATGCGATTCAACAATCCGGCGCTACTTCGATACAAGCTCGTGATGTTCGTGAATTATCTCTATGCCTCAGTTTGTCGAGAGCTCGGTATCGGTTTCGTTAACACATGGCCACTCGTCACGCGTGGCAATCTTCTACAGCCGGAGTTCTATCTTGACGGCCTGCATCTGAACCGCGATCACTCCATTCTTTCCGTGAACGAAGTGTACCGTCAATTTTCCGCGCTGAAGGAAACAGCATGAAAGGCGTTATTCTTGCCGGCGGTTTAGGATCGCGGCTTCGCCCCCTCACGAAGGTTACGAACAAGCACCTTCTTCCGATCTACGATAAGCCGATGATTTACTACCCGATCGAAACGCTGGTTCGAGCGGGGATCAAAGACATCATGATCGTCACCGGAGGCAACTCGGCCGGCGACTTTCTTCGTCTGCTTGGGAACGGCAAAGAGTTCGGCCTCAAAGACATTTACTACACCTATCAAGAAGGCGAAGGCGGCATCGCCGATGCGCTAAAATTGTGCGAGCACTTTGCAGAGGGGCAGCGCATCGCGGTCATTCTTGGCGACAACATCATCCAAGATGACATCTCGCCATACGTGCGCAAATTCGAGGAACAAGATTCCGGAGCGCGGATTCTGCTCAAAGAAGTCGACGATCCGGAGCGTTTTGGTTGCCCCGAGCTCGACGGCGAGCGAATCGTTCGAATCGAAGAAAAGCCGGTGCAACCGAAGAGCCGCTATGCCGTTACCGGAATCTACATGTATGATCGACGCGTCTTCGACTTTTGCAAACGGTTGAAACCATCGGCCCGTGGCGAATTAGAGATCACCGACGTCAACAACGCGTACATCAAAGAAGGCGACCTCTTCTACGATGTTCTCGACGGCTGGTGGACTGATGCCGGTCAGTTCGAGTCATTGTACCGCGCGGCGCAGCTCGTCGCATCGCAACGGCAGTCAGATCAGCTCCCACATTAGATAGCCGCCGGATAGCGTGCGTGCCGAGGCGGCGCAACGGCGTTCGATCTCAATTCGGCCAAGTTTCGGCTTCGTTCTTCTTCGATTGCGGGCAGCCCGTCAGCGGGGTAGCGACGATACATGTTTTCAAATCCGCCCGCATAACGCGTGTGATACTGCGCCGTCAGCGAACCCTGCCAGCGCTGCCGGATCGTATAGTACGATGACGCCTGATCGCTGTGAGCCATCGCATATTTCTGGGCGATGCGCAGCCACAGTTCAACCTCGCCAGCTCCTTGCATCTCGTCATCGTCGTAAGCGCCCAAGCGTTCATATATCTCGCGATGCGCGAAAACGGTCATGTAGCCGATCCGATTGATGACCATCAACGACATTGCCGTGATCCCATCGCCTCGTTCGAGATCGTACCCAATGAGGCGCTCTTCGCCTCGCTCTCCAGTCTCGACGACCTTAATGACAAAATCGCTATAGACACACTTCGCCCCGCCCTCGCAGATGCGAACCATTCGCTCAATATGATCCGGGAAATATCCGTCATCATCGTCAATGCACGTGATATACTCGCCGGCCGCGGCAGCAATTCCGTCGTTCCTCGGTGCCGCGGGTGTTCCGGTATTTTCCGAACGATGAATGTATTTGACGTTCGCAAAGCGACCGCAAACTGCGCTCGCATCGGGCCCGTCATTGCTGACTACGATGATCTCGATATTAGGATAGGTCTGCATCGAAAGCGCGTTGAGCGTTTGCTCGAGGGCGGCGAGACGATCGTATACGGTCACGACGATGGTCACCAAAGGGTGCGACGCCAGCGGCGGCTGCGGCGCGGGCTCAGGTGGCGAGACCGGCGGTGAACTGCTACGTACCGCCGGGCGACCTGCGGCGAGCGCACGAAGGACGGCATCGACCGTGCCGACCGGATCAAACGGCAAGAACACCGGAACGTTCCAAAGGAGCTCGTCTGCGCCGAGTGCTGCCGCACAGAGCGGGCGTCCATAAGCCGAAAGTGCGAGCGCGACACCTGGATCGTCGGAAAGTGAAACGATCACGCTCGCGGACGCAAGAATATCTGCCGTCCCCGCATCATCGGAATCCGGCACGCACACCACCGGCATCGGCAGATCGGAAAGCGTGACCCTTACCGCCTCCTCGACAGAGCCGGAGGCACCCGACGTCCACAGGACAATGCCCCCGTGCGTCGGCTTGGCCTCCGCTGCGGCAACCGGGACGCGAGCACTGAGGGGACAAAAAATTCCCGAGCGCGTAGGGGTGCTTCCAAACTGGACCGTTGCCAGCGCGCGCTCATGCTCGCTGCGGAACAGCACGACATCCGCCAGCGCCCAGAGATCGCGATAGTGTTGACGGATGGCATCGAAGATCGTCGCCTCGACGTCGCGCTGCGATCGGCCGTCGAGCTGAACATTGCCATTGGTGAAGGCGGTTAACAGGCGATAGTGGACGTCGCTCGACTTTCCACGCGCAAGCTGCGAATAGATCGCGTCAAACACGACCGACCGGGCATTCGGAACGAGGATCAGGACCGAGCATCGCCGTCCACCTTCGCGCTGCTCGATGACGTACGATACGGCCGCGGCGAAACCGTCAGGACTGGCGACGCATACTGCCTCAGAGTCCTGGACGTGTTTAGCCCATTGGTTTGCGGCAAGACCAAAACTGCGCATCAGGACTCGATTTCAATACGAACCGTCTCGTGCACTTTTCTTGCGGTCTCGAGTACTTCGCTTCGCCGTTCCCCGAAAATCACTGCAAACCCGGGACGGCTACGATCGTCTTGTGCGCCGGCGAAGCGCTGCCCAGGAAGCACTTCAATCTGAAGCTCGCGAACGCCGGGTAGTGCTAACGCTTCCGCAACCCCGTGAACCGCGCGAACCGTGCCCGCCGCTGCAGAGATAAATTGCAGGACAGCAGCGCGCGAACCAGGTGCGGGCGCGGGCCACCGGCCGTCGCTACCCATCACCCAATCGATATAGGCGCTCGGAACATCCATGCCGGACAAATACGGAGCAATATCCGAGTAGACCCTACTTCCGCCGCCACGTGCCGCTATCTCGACTAAATAAACGTCCTCATTGCCCGTTACGAGATATTCCGCATGCGTAACGCCGGTGGCAAGCCCTAACGCGTGCACCACTTTTTCGTTGACGCGCGTGATTTTCTCCAAGACTCGCGCAGGGAAGTCGGCTGGATAGGCAAGACGCGATGCCACTTGCGGATGATCCGGATAGTGCTCTTTGTCCGAGATGCCGAGCGTCACGACCGACCCGCGGTAACACGCAGCCTCCACGGTGACCTCGGTACCCTGGATCCACTCCTCGACGATCACATCTTTCGAAAACGAATTGTCGCGAGCCAACGCGACGGCTGCAGAAAGGGAGCCGGCTTCGGAAACTTTCGATACGCCGCGGCTCGACTGACTGTCGACCGGCTTGACGATCAGCGGCCACCCGATCGAGTCTCTCAACTGACTCTCCGAAACCGGCTCGCCCACGGCGATGCACGTGTACCTCGGATTGTGAACCCCTGCTTTGGAGGTACGCTTCCGCATCAGATACTTGTTCGTAAATCCCGACGCGACGTCGCAGCCGATTCCACGCAGATTCATCGCTTCGGCAACGTACGCGGCCGTCGTCACGCCGACGTCCGTCGTATCACAGATAATTCCATCCACGCCAGCGGCTTGTGCGATCGCGAGCGTGGCGTCGCGATCGCGAATATCGGCCACCACGCATTTTGTAGCAAATTGATAGCCGGGACGCTCAGCGTAGATGTCGGATACGAGAACATCGTATCCCATCGCACGCGCGAGACGGATCGTCGGAACCTGCCACAACCCCCCGCCGAGGACGTGAAGAAGCCTAGCCAACGGCTGCGCTGGCCGTACTATTCACGAGCGACTTTATTGCGCGCAAGCCATGCGCAATGCGATCCATCGATTCTGTTCCGATCGAGATACGAATGTAGGAATCGCAACTCGCACCGTATCCGATCCCGGGAACCGCCGCAATATGGTGGTCATCAAGCAATCGGATACAAAACTCATCCGATGGCAGCGATGATGGGGCTATCGATACAAAGAAATAGAACGTCGAATCGCCGTCGATAGCGCTGAGGCCGATCTCCGACATGTACCTGGCAACGATGGCGCGCTTTTCGATTAATGCAGCGATCTGTGGAAGCGTCACGTCTAGAATCCCATCGAAGTTGCGCGAGATATAGTATTGCAAGATCGTGGCAGGGCACGTGATCAGATGCTGGTTCACTTTGAGTAACGCATCGATAAAATCGGCACGTCCCATGGCATAGCCAATACGCCATCCGGAAATGCCGTAATTCTTCGACACCGAATTGAAGACGATGACGTTTTCGTGCGCCGAATCGAATGATCCAAGAGAGCGGAAGTAGCCACCCGGCGTAAAGTCGCTGTACGCTTCATCGGAGAAAAGCCACAAACCGTTCGCCATCGCGAATCCGACAAGCGCTTCGCCTTCAGCATCCGAATAGCGATAGCCGGTCGGGTTATGGGGGGTGTTTACCACAAGGACACGCGTTTTCGCGGACACGAACCGATCGTACTCGGAGATCGGGATGCCGAGCGGAATACCGACAGGGACACCGCCACAGAGCTTCACCTGCTCGGAATAGCTAACCCAGGCGGGCTCGGGAATCAGCACCTCATCGCCGGGCGCCAGCGCAACGGCAAACGCCATGTAGATTGCCGCCTTTGAGCCCGCCGTAACGAGCATTTCCGACCGGGGATCTACGCTAAAGCGATATTTGCGCGCGTAGTACTCCGCGATCTTCTCTCGCAACTCGACGATCCCGCGTGAATGCGAATAGTGGAACGATTGAGGGAATGGCACCGTCGATACATCTACAGCGGGAAGGTCGAAGAACGCCTCGCCGAGGCTGAGCACGGTAACATCGATACCCTGCGCCTGAAGTTCGTAGACCCGATTATTGAACTTGATTGAAATGGCCTCATGAATATTCGCCATAGCCGACGAAATCGCGGGAGGCGCGGATGGTTTAACGGCCGGCGTCATACGAATCTAACGTAGTCCTCGTAAACAGTGAGTGCGGGGTCGATCGACGCTGCTTTATCGACGAAAACCGTGAACTCGAAGGGCATGTAGTCGTTCCGCAACACGACGTTTCTCGAGTAGCGATAGGCGAGGGCGAGCATACCTTCGGGGGACGCGTGAAACGTGTAGTCGAGCGGGTAATCGACGCGATCCGACAGGAAGTTGCAAGCAAATCCGCGGGTGGCAAAACGGTCGAATGCCTTGAATGCGCTTTCGATGAAGCCCATATTGTCGTCGAGACGGTGATTGAAAACGCCGGAACTCACGATGTAATCCACCGGTCCCGCTTCAGCTAGTGCATCGACACTCCCGACGATAAACGTCGCTTCAGGGTGCCGCTGCTGAGCGATCCGAATGAAGCGCGGATTGAGATCGATGCCGACGTAGGAAACCGGCGTTCCGGCACGCTTGAGAAAGTCATAAAATCCGCCGAAACCGCAACCAAAGTCGAGAACGCGACTGCCCGCTACATTCCAGCGTGACGCAAGGACATGAAAGCGCAGGTTCGAGCGACCTTTCGCCCCCCACCCTAACGCCTGCTCCGACTCACCAAACTCGTCCAGACGCGCGTCATAGCGCTGTACGGTCTCGTCGATCTCGCGATGATTCATGCAATGACACCGCCAAAAAGGTCGCGCGCATTCGTCGCCAGCATTCTGTCCAGGCCGTCGTCGCGCACGCCGGCTTCTCGAGCGAGGCCGATCAATACGTCACATTGCCTAGCCGCCGACGCAAATGGGAAATCGCTCCCGAACATGAGTCGATCCGGCGACGTGTAGCGAATCAGTTTGATCAGATCGCTACGGAGCGACGAATCCGAGAGATATTGTAGAGAAAACGACAAGTCGTACCAAATATTCGGCAGATCGCGCAAATGAAAAAAATATTCGAGCAATCGATAGCCGCCGCAGTGCGCGACGATGACAGGCCGCTCCGGCGAATCCTGTGCAATCGCGATGATACCCGGCAACGATGGCTGGTGAGCAAGATCGCTTCCGTAATAGAAGGCATCGACGATGAGAGGCACGTTGGGAAAGCGTCGCGCGACTTGCGTTACTTTGGGCCAGTCTTCCGCGGTCAGCTTTTGGATTCGCGAGTGAACCTTGAGAGCATGGACCCTGCCCGCGCGGATTTCATCGGCGACGAAGTGTTCGTCTCTAGCGTTAAGGGGGCAGATGACGCTGACCGCGTCGCTCTCTTCGAGCTCACCTCGGTGTTCCTGATATTCGCCTAGAACGTTGAAAATAACGTTGCGCCCTACAACGGGGAAATCGTAGCGCGGCCCCGTGCAGTCCGCTAGATGTACGTGTGCATCATAAACTGTCCGCATCACACCAACGCACCTTGCGATGAGAACGACAGAACCGCGTCGATCACGCGCTCCTGTTCCGGCGCCGAGATGTCGTTAAATAGCGGAAGCCGGACGAGGCGGTCTGAGATGGATTCGGTGACCTGGAGATCGTCGCTAGCGCTGCCAAACCTTCGCCCGAATTCGGACGTATGTAAGGGCACGTAGTGGAAGACGGCGATGATCCCCCGGGCCTTGAGATGGGCGATAAATGCGGTTCGATCGTCCAACGACGGCAAAAGCAGATAGTATAGATGCGCGGGATGCGCGCATCCGTCAGGTACGATCGGCTGCGCAACCGCGTTCGAACGCGCCCAATCGGCAAGCGTGTCCTGATAACGGTTCCAGACGGCCATGCGATGCGATTGAATTTCTTCGGCCTTTTCCAGTTGGCCGAGCAGATACGCCGCCAGTAGATCGGACGGAAGATACGACGATCCAGGTGCAACCCAGGTGTATTTATCGACGAGGCCACGGAAAAAGCGACTGCGATTCGTTCCTTTTTCCCTGGTGATCTCGGCCCGCTCGATAAGATGCGGGTCATTGATGACGAGCGCGCCGCCTTCACCACAGCTGATGTTCTTCGTCTCGTGAAAACTCTGCGTCGCCATCACCCCGAACGTGCCAAGCAACTTGCCATGATACGAGCCGAAAAGGCCGTGCGCGTTGTCCTCGACCACCGGAATCCCGTGCCGTTGCCCGATCGTTACGATATCGTTCATCTCGCACGCCACGCCCGCGTAGTGAACGACGACGATCGCTTTCGTTCTCGGCGAGATCGCGGCTTCGATCTTCTGCTCGTCAATGTTCAGTGTATCCGGTCTTATGTCGACGAAGACTGGCCGAGCACCGCGAAGCACGAACGCGTTAGCGGTGGAGACGAACGTAAACGAGGGCATGATCACTTCGTCGCCCTCCTGAACGTCCAGCAGCAGAGCCGACATCTCGAGCGCATGCGAACACGATGTCGTCATAAGAGCCCGCGGCGCTCCAAGGAGCGACTCGAGGCGTGAATGGACGGCCTTCGTGAAGTGGCCGTCTCCAGACAAATGCATTCGTCGAACTGCGTCCTGCATGTACGCGAGCTCGTTCCCAGCAACGGAGGGGCGATTGAACGGAATGATCGATGGCATGGTGACGTTAGACCGGCTCTATACGCCGACGGCAGCCTCCCGGGCAAACCGAGGGGCCACGATCATTGTGCGCGGACGGCCTTTGAACCATATCTACTAGTTCGTCGCCTCGGCGCATCATTGTTAGGGCCTGCCAAGGGCCGGCGCAGCATTCTGCCGATAACTTGTCAGTCTGGTGACGCGCATCTTTTTCGATAAGGCGGCCTACCCCGAAGAAGCCGCCGCCCTCTCGGCATTCGACAGCGGGGTTTCGGTTTTCGGAATAGACCTAACGTCGCCCTCGCACGCCGTGGCGGCTCTCGTCGCGGCGCGTCGCGCGGGCGAAACATGCGCCGTGCTCCCGCTCCTACCCGACCCATTCGAGCAGACGCTCTCCTCAATCCTCAGTGCGATCGCTGCCACCCCGAACGCCGACCTCCAGAACGATCAATTCATCGCGTTGCGAATCGATCAACTCCTCGTCAACGACAAGCGGCCGTCAGAGCTGGTTAAAATTGCCGAGGAGCATGAAAATGCGGCGGCCCTCATCTTGCGAATGGCGGATCTTCTTCTGATCCAGGCGCCCGGAGAACGGGATCGCTGGAATCAGCTTCACCAGCGCCTCTTCCGACGTTTCGCCCTTCTCCCATCTCCGGAACGGCCGGCGCCGGCGTCGTACGACGAGAGCGGGCTCACCATCTACGCACCGAATACGCCCGCCTCAGCTCTTGCTCCGTACGTCACGTTAGCACGTGGGCGGCGGCTCGAGCCGGCGATCGTCTCGGCAGAAAATCCGGACGCTCCGGTCACCTCCCGCGTCGTCTGGACTCCCGAATGGCGCGCACTTCGATCTCGAGCCCTCGCCGCGGCCGGTCATCACGTCGTTGCGCCGAACATGTTCCGCGTCGACGAGTGCGACTCGCGCATCTTCGGCTATCATCCGGTTGACTATCGTTCAATGCTCGGGTCGGTCGACGCAGCCTTTGCCGCTCCCCGAGGAAATGAGCGCGCCGTGATCAGCATTGCATCCACACGCGACGCGATCGCAGCAGAGGCACCGGCGATCACCGATGGCCCCCGTGTTTCCATCATCGTGCGCACCTTCGACCGGCCTGCACTGCTCGAGCGGGCCATCGCGAGCATTGCGAACCAGACGTACCGAAACGTCGAAATCGTCGTCGTCAACAACGGCGGTGCCGATGTCCGCGAACTCGTCACTCGTGCGGCCAACGGTCGGCCGGTGGTCTACGAGCAGATGCCGGAACGCAAGACGATCAGCGCCGCATCGAACGTCGGCGCTCGCGTCGCCACCGGCACATACATCGGCTATCTCGACGACGACGATTTGCTCTACGGCGATCACTGCGCGCGAACCGTCGACGTACTGGAGCGGACGAAAGCGGACCTCGTCTTTACCGTCTGCGTCGGCGAATACGCCGAGGTGCGCGGCGGGGAGAAACACGTGCTCGGCTATCAGATCTATCTGGACCGCCAGTACCACGCCGACGACATCTTCGTTTCGAACATCACGCCGATCCACACGATCGTCCATCCGCGCTCCCTCTTCGATCGTTTCGGCTACTTTGACGAGTCGCTCCCTGTCACCGACGATTGGGAATTATGGCATCGGGTTGCCGCCGGCGGCGGCCGCTTCGTGCGCATCGACCGCGCGACGTGCGAATACTCCTGGCGGTACGATCCCGAGAAAGGCAACATGACCGTCGAGCACCAGTGGGACTTCGTGCACGCCTACGAAAAAATCACGCAAAAGTATGCTCATCTGATACCGGGACGCACCTCGATTCACGCCCAACAACAAAACATGCTCGTACAGCAGCGCAAACGCGCCGAGGATGCCGCCGATCCCAGAAATCGTGCCGCAATCGTGATCAGCTCGATGAGCAAGACGATCGTTCCCGTGGCGCCGGATTGGGAGCGCGCCACCCGATGAGCGAGCGCGTTTGCGTCATTCACGTCGGCACGCACAAGACGGGCACAACGTCCCAGCAGTACTTTTTGTCGGACAACCAGGCATCGCTTGCGCAAACGGGCACGCTGTTTCCGAATGCGGGCTGGTATAACGGGCTCCCCGGCGCTCATCAGATCGCCTGGGATCTCCTCAAGACCGACGAAAGCGATCATCTGCAGCAGCTTCTCGACGAATTGCGGGCAACGACGGCCCACACCGCAATTGTCACATCGGAAGATCTGGTGCTGCTCCACATCAGGCCCCGTGCACTGCAGGTCCTTCGCGACGCCATCGCGTCCACCGGCTTTACTCCGAAAGTTCTCGTCTATCTGCGCGCGCAGCCGGAATATGCCGAGTCACTCTACGTCGAGCGCATCAAAGCGGGCTACGTTCGGCCGGTGCAGAGCTATCTCGACGAGATCTTCGCAACGCACGCCTACCTCTCCGAAGGCACGCAAATCCGATTCGAATTCCTCTACACGCGGCTCCTCGCTATTTTTTCCGACGTCTTCGGGCGAGGCAACATTCACGTTCGGCCATACACGTCTTCAAAAACCGCCGGGCACATCTTTAGCGAATTTCTCAACGGCATCTGCACGCTCTCGCCGGTCTTTGCCGAGACGCCGTTCAACCTCACCGTCAAACGCCCGCGCGAAAATCCGAGCATTTCGTTTCTCCAGTTGCTCGGGACCGCGTTTGAAAAGACGCACCCGGGAGCGACCGTCACCGACGTGCAAGCTTTTGTCGATGCCTACGCTCCGGGAATGTCCGCCGCCATCCTCGACGGGCGCTTCTCGCTCTTCTCTCACGCCGAGTCGTTGCGGTTTTTGGAACTATTCAGCGAAGACAACCGCCTGGTCGAACAAGAGTATGGCGCCCACATTCCGTTTCAGGCGCAAAGCGACATTGCGCCGGCGGACGATCCACGCTGGGAACGCGCGACGCTCGAGCGCCCTACGTACGAGCGTAACGTGACCCGCTGGCTGCGCGAATCCGACTAGAAGAACATCCGCACGCCCACGGCGGCGAGAATCACGGCAAGACCGATACGAAAGCCGGCTTCCGGCAGATGCTTCACGAGCGGCGTCCCAACGAGAACGCCCGGAATAGAACCCGCGAGCAGCCATCCTGCAAGCTTGACGTTGATGTCCCCGAGTTTCCAGTGTCCGAGGATCGCCGGGACGAGCAAGACGACCGCGAAGGCGACATCCGTTCCCACGAGCCGCCGGATCTGCGCGGTCGAAAGCACGAGTAGTAGCATCGGCAACGTCAGCGAGCCGCTTCCAATCGACGTAATGCTTACGAGCGTGCCGACGACGAAGCCGATGACCACCAAGGGCAAGTGCGGCAGATCCGATACCGGTGCATCGTCCTGCGCCTTGATCGTGCGCGTGAATGCGACGGCCGCGGCAGCGACGAGCAACGCGACGCCAAGCGCGACGCGCAGAATGTGGTCGACCGTAGCGAACGGCAGCTGCGCATGAAGGCAACCGGTGATCGCAATGCCAACGAGCGCGCCGGGAACACCGCCGAGTGCAAGAAACGCCAGCGCTTGGTAGTGAACCGTCTTCGCCCGCACGTGGGTAAGAAAGGCCACGATTTTCGTTCCGAGGCTAAAGACCAGGTCTGTGCCGATCGCCGTGCTTGCGTTATAGCCAAGCACCAGCACGATCAAGGGCGTGGTTAAAGAACCTGCGCCGACCCCCGAATACGAGATGCACAGACCGACGGCAAAGCCGATCAGCGCAATCGTTAGCGGGATGCGCCGGCCCTCAGCATCACTCGCTCTTCGATGAATTCCAGCAGCGTTGCAGCCGACTCCGGCACGCTTTGCCGGGCGGTATCAAGGCGCAAGTCGGGGTTCGCGGGGACTTCGTACGGCGACGAAATACCGGTGAACTTCGCAAGCTCGCCGCGGCGCGCGCGCTGGTAATGCCCTTTGACGTCGCGCTGCTCGGCCGTCGCGAGATCGCACTCGACGTACACTTCGAAGAAACCGCTCGGGTAGGCCGCACGTGCAAGTTCCCGATCGGCGGCAAACGGCGAAATGAGCGCACAGACGACGATGAAGCCCGCATCGGCGAAGACACCCGCGACCGCCGCCGTGCGCCGCACGTTCTCGGCGCGGTCTTCATCGGAAAAGCCAAGGTCGACGTTGAGCGTCGTGCGCAGTGTGTCACCGTCGAGCACGTAGACGTTGCGCCCGCGCTCGAACAGCATACGCTGAACGGCCATCGCAACCGTGGATTTGCCGGCGCTCGGCAGACCCGTAAGCCAGAAGACGCCGCCGCTATGTCCGACGCGTGCCGCACGCTCGGCCGATTCGACCGACGACGTCATCGCGACGACGTTGGTCGCGCCCTCACCGCGCGCCCGTCCGACCACCGCATCGACGCGTCCGCCCGCAACGATCGCTCCGTTGCGCACCAAGACGAAACGGCTCACGCTCGACGTCTCGATTGCGGGATCCGCTGCGATCAGTTCGCGCGAAACGAGGGTGACGACGCCGACGTCGCCGCTTGCTAGCGTCTCGCCGGGGCGCGGTTCGACCGTCTCGGGATCGATGACCTCGTCGATGCGGGCGAGCGTGACCGGGATCTCGCGGGTGCCCAGGCGCAACCGCAGCGTTTCACCGGCAACGACGGGGTCGCTGCCAAGCCACACGATACGCGCCTGCAGTACGTGTCCAAGCTCGGGAGATGCGGCCGCACGACTACCAACCGCGCCGCGGTCGACGAAGACGCGCGAATCAAGTTCGACGGCGACGTGCGCCCCCGCCGGTGCCGATTCGAGTTCTTTGGGCCACTGGACGATTCGCGCGACGCGCGCGCCGGTCTGCAGCGGCCAGAACGTGAGATGTTCCCCGCGATGCAGCGTGCCGCTTTCGATACGTCCGACCAAGAGCCGCGAGCCGTCACGACGGTAGACGTCTTGCACGAGAAAGCGCAAAGCACCGTCGCTCGTGGCTTCCTTGCGATCGGTCGCGTGAAGTGCTTCGAGAAGCGTCGGTCCGTTCCACCAGGCGGTCAACGCCCCGCGTTCGACGACGTTGTCACCGCTGCGCGCCGCGACCGGCACGATGGCCAGCGGCACGATATCGAGTTGCCGCAGAAACACCGCAACTTCGTCCCGGCGCCGATCGTATGCCGCGCGGGGATCTTGAGCGAGATCGAGCTTATTGATCGCGACGAGCGCATTGCTAAAACCGAGCCATTGCAAGAAGAGCGTCTGTTTGCGCGTTTGCGGTGTGATGCCCTCATCTGCCGCGACGACGAGAATCGGAACGTCGACTTCCGATGCGCCGCTAAGCAGGTTGCGGATGAGCTCGCGATGCCCGGGGGCATCGACGA
>DASSZO010000161.1:0-10808 GCA_035702815.1 Candidatus Aquilonibacter sp.
GGGCTCGTCCCTCGACAAGCTCGGGATGACAGTGGCGTGACAGCGGTGATCACTCGACAGGCTCGTCCCTCGACAAGCTCGTCCCTCGACAAGCTCGTCCCTCGACAAGCTCGGGATGACACGGAGCTCGTCCCTCGACAAGCTCGGGATGACAGAGGGGGTGTCGGGATGAGAGAAGAGGGGAGTATTCGTGTTGGTGCGGCTCGTATTTGACGGGAGCCCATGAAAAGCCAAGAACTGCGCCAGGCTTGGATCGACTTTTTTGTCTCCAAGCAACACAAGCTGCTTCCCTCAGCGAGCCTCATCCCGGACGAAATGTCCACGACCCTCTTCACCATCGCGGGAATGGAGCAGTTTGTTCCGGTCTTTCTTGGCGAGCAGCCGGCGCCGTCGCCGCGCGCGGTAACCGTGCAGCGTTGTCTTCGCGTTGCGGGTGCAAAGAGCGACATAGAAAACGTGGGCCGCACCGGGCGGCACGGCACGTTCCTGGAAATGCTCGGAAACTTTTCGTTCGGCGATTACTACAAGTCCGAAGCGATCGCGTGGGCGTGGGAGCTTTCCACTAAGGTGCTTAAGCTCGATCCCAAGCGCATCTACGTCACCGTGCACACGAGCGACGACGAAGCCGAGCGGATTTGGATCGAAGAGATCGGTCTTCCCAAAGAGCGGATCAGCCGTTGGGATGAAGACAACTTCTGGACGATGGGACCGACGGGACCGTGTGGTCCGTGCACCGAGCTGTTCTACGACACCGGTGAGGAATACGCGAGCGGTCCGGACGACACCGGACCCAATCTTGGGAATCGCTACGTCGAGTTTTGGAACGTCGTCTTCCAACAGTACAATCGCGCGGCCGACGGACAGCTGACCGAACTTCCGAAGAAATCGATCGATACCGGCGCCGGGTTCGAGCGGTGTCTCGCGCTGGCAAACGGTCAGGCGTCGATGTATGAAACCGACCTCTTCACCGATTTGATCGCGGCGCAACCGCCGGTCGGCCAAACGTCGCTCAAGCCAGCCGAGCAGCGCGTGCGACAAAACATCATCGCCGATCACGCGCGCGCGGTGACGTTTCTGATCAACGACGGCATCTTTCCGTCGAACACCGATCGCGGCTACGTGCTGCGCTTCTTGATCCGGCGCGCGATTCGTAACGGCCGTCTTTTGGGCTACCCCAACGGCTTTCTGACCGATCTCGTGCCCGCGGTCGTGCAGTCGCTCGCGCCGGGCTACCCCGAGTTGCGGCAGAACGTCTCGCGCATCCAACAGACGCTGCGCGCCGAGGAACAAACCTTCGATCGCACGCTCGAGCGCGGCATGCAGATGCTCGACCGGCTGATTCAAGACGCGAACGACAACTGCACCCGGTTGATCTCCGGACAAGATGCGTTCGTGCTGCACGATACGTTCGGCTTCCCGATCGAGCTCACGCGCGAGATCGCAAGTGACGGCGGCGTCGCCGTCGACACGACCGAATTCGAAACGGCGATGAACGAACAGCGCGAGCGCGCGCGTCGCGATGCAGCCTCGAAGCGCGCCGTCGTGACGCTCGCGGAACTCCCCGCAGTGCGCTCGGAGTTTACCGGATATGACGGACTTGAAGCCGACGGCGAAATCGTCGCGATGCTCAAGGACGACAAGCCCGTGGAAGTACTCGCGGCCGGTGAGCGCGGCATCGTCGTGCTCGATCGAACCTCGTTTTATGCAGAAAAAGGCGGCCAAATCGGCGATCGCGGACGCTTGACGCTCGACGACGGCAGCGTCTTCGAGGTCGAAGACACGCAGTTCATGGGCGAAGCGATCGCGCATCACGGTGTCGTTCGCGGCGGTGAATTCCGCGCGAGCAACCGCGTGCACACGGCCGTATTCGATTGGTGGCGGCGCGAGATTCGCCGTCATCACACCTCGGCCCATTTGCTTCAACGGGCACTCAAAGACGTGCTCGGCGACGACGTCGGACAAGCCGGTTCGTGGGTCGGAGTCGATCGCATGCGTTTCGATTTCCGTTGGCCTGCGGGCGCACTAACGCCCGAGCAAAAGCGCGCGGTCATCGCGCGCGTTAACGAGATGATCCGCGACGATTCGCACCTCGTCACCCGCGAATTGCCGATCGAAGAGGCTAAAGCGACCGGCGCGATTACGATGGCCGGTGAGAAGTACGGCGAAGTCGTGCGCGTCGTGCAGGCCGGTCCCTCGGTCGAGTTCTGCGGCGGCACGCATTCGCACACGACCGGCGAACTCGGGATGTTCCTGATTTTGAGCGAATCTTCGATCGGCAGCGGGGTGCGGCGCATCGAGAGCTGCGTGTCGGAAGCGGCGGAGTCGTTCGTCATGCATCAGCAGTCGCTCGTCGGCGATCTCGCGACGTCGCTGGCAACGACGCCGGACGAAATCGGCGAACGCGTCAACCGCATGCAGCGCGATATCAAAGATCTTCAGACCGCGGTCGGACAACTCAAGGCTCGCCTTGCCTCCGCCGACGCGCAGAGTTATCTCGAACGGGTCGAGCGTAAGGGCGACCGCGCGTTTGTCGGTGCGGTCGTGCATGAAGCCAACGCCGAAGCGTTGCGTCATCTCAGCGGCGCGCTGCGCAGTCGTTTGCCAAGCGGCGTCATCGCGCTGGCGGGCGTCGATAACGGCACGGTCAACCTGCTCGTTTCGGCAAGCGACGATCTGGTCAAGGGCGGCGTTCACTCCGGCAATCTTGTGAAATTGGCTGCACCGCTCGTCGACGGAAAGGGCGGCGGAGCGCCCGCGCAAGCACAAGGCGGCGGAAAGAACGCAGGCGGCGCGCAGGCGGCGCTGCAAGCGATCCGCGACGCCGTTCTCGCATGATGCGCGTGCTCGCGCTGGTGTTCTCGGCGTTGACGCTGCTCGGCGTCGCGGCGCCGATCGACTCGCAAATCGCACTCGAGCGGTACGAGTTGGAGATGTCGTCGCTCAAGCAACCCAAGGCGATGATCTTCACGTACACCGTGTCGCAAGCGGGAGCGCTTTCGATCGAACAGCGCCATCGCATTTACCGAAGCGGCGTGCACGTTCGCGACGAGACGCTCGCCGTGGATGGCACGCCGCTCGCGCATAAGATCGTCACGATCTCCAAGCGGCCGGATCGCTATCAGATTAGCCGCATCGCGCCGCGGTTGTCGCAGTACACGATGCTGTTTCTTCGCGCGGTGCGCGACGGGTCGCATCTCGATTACGTCTATGAAACGCATCCGCTCGTCACGTCGGCCGCCGGCTTTACGGCAACGCGAGTGACCATCGATGGACAGTCGTTTCTCCCGCGCGCGATTTCGTTTCGGACGAGCAACGGCACGACGATCGGGCACGGGCTGCTGGAGTACGGAAAAGCCGGTTCGTATTGGGTTCCGCTTGCCGCGACCGTCGACGCGCCGGTGAAAGGCAAACCGACCCGCGAACGGATCACCTGGAGCGACTATCGCTTCCCCCCGTCGTTGCCGCCGTCGACGTTCTTCGCGGCCAAACCGCTCCCGCAGGCGACGCTCCCGCCGATTTGATCGCACAGGCGCAGCGCGAACGCATCACGAGCGTCGCGGCTGCCGCTGCGCCATTCGTCCTCTATGCGGTCACGGCGCATCGCTTCGTCGGCTATTGGGATATCGGCGAGATGGATACGGTGCCGTTCATTGCGGGCATCGGCCATCCGCCGGGCCTTGCGCTCTATACGATGGCAGGATTCGGCTTTTCGCATCTGCTCGCGATCGGAAGCGTCGCATTTCGAATGAGCCTGTTGAGCGCGCTGTGCATGTCGCTGGCATCCTGGTGTGTCTACGCGATCGTTCGCACGCTCTCGCGCGCGAGCATCGGTGCGCTGGCCGCCGCGCTGCTCTTTGCGACCGGAGGGATCGCCTGGAACATTGCGACGCGCGCCGACGTGCACGCAATGGAAACCGCCTGTTTTGCTGCTGCTTTGTTGTTATGGCTTCGCTGGTACGAACGGCCCGATCCCGCGCGCCTCTATCCGGCGGCGATTGCGCTTGGACTCGCGGTCGCCGTGCATCCGATCGCGCTGTTTCTATTGCCGGCGATCGTGCTGCTCGTCATCGCTCGTCTGCACGAAACGGAAACGCTTCCGCTCGCGCTCGCGGCGCTTTACGCGTTGCTCGCCTGCGCGCTTCCTGCGCTCTATCTTCCGTTGCGCAGCGCGGCCGTTACCGCGCAGCATCTCGATCCGGTCGCTGCGCTCGGCCTGCCCGGCGGCGCGTTTTGGGACTACGGACATCCGGCGGTGCTCGCGAATCTCAAAACGCTGATCTTTGCCGGTGACGTGAACGTGGGGGGCGGTCTTCACGGATACGCCTCGGATGCGTTCACGCTGCGCGTCGATACGATCGTTCATCGCGTCGTTCGTCAGCTTGGCATCGTCGGGCTCGGTATCGCCGCGTTCGGTGCGTGGCAACTGTATCGCTCGAAACGTGGTGCCGCCGTCGCGCTGATCGTCGCGGCAGCCGGCCCGGCTTTTTTCTCGGCCGGTTTTTCCGATGAATCGGATCCCGGACGCTATTTGCTGCCGACCCTGCTCGTGATGTCCGTGTTGGCGGGCACGGCGGTGGCGTCGATTGCGCGACCCCGGCTGCGCGCCGTTGGGACGGGTCTGCTTGCGGCGCTCGTGCTCGTCGCGCTCACCGCCTTTCCCGGGCGCCTTTGGGAAGCATCGGACCGTTCCGCACTCAACGACGCCAATGCGATTCTCGCCCGCACCCCTGCAAACGCGATCGTTGTCGCCGATTGGATCCTCGCGCCGCCGCTCGCGTACCGCGCGTATGTCGATCGCGCGACCGCGAACCGGACGATCGTTGCCGCATGGTACTACGAGGTCGGCGATATGTTGCCGGCGTGGACGGCGCACCGCCCCGTCTACATCGCCGGCACGCCGGAAGGAAGCGTTGACGGCTTTCGCCTCGAACGGCTCTCGACGAATCCGGACCTCTATCGAGTGGAGCGAGAAGCGGCGCAGCGGTGAAAATCAAACGTTCGGTCATTGTCGGCGCGATCGCCTTTGTGGTGATCTTCATCGTCTCGCGCGGTCGCGTGACGCCGTACAACAATTACGTGTTGCTGGCACAAGCGCTGCTGCACGGTCATCTTTGGATCACGTGGCCCGGGGCGTACATCGATGCGCTCGCCTACCACGGCCAGTATTATGTGATCGAAGCGCCGATGCCGGCGCTGCTGTTGCTGCCGTTCGTTGCGATATTCGGAACCGCAAATCAAACGCTGCTCTCGGTCGCGCTCGGTGCCGTCGCCGTCGGCGCATGCTTTGAGTTGGGCGAACGCTACGGACTGGATGTCACGGCGAACGCGTGGATCACCGCTTTTCTGCTTGCCGGAACCGATCTGTTGTGGGCGTCGATGCTCGGCGACGTGTGGTTCATCGCGCACGTGAGCGCGGTGTGTTTTACGATGCTTGCGCTCGTCGAGCTTGCGGGGAAAAAGCGCGGCTGGCTCGTCGCGCTCTACGCTTGCGCGGCGCTGCTGTCGCGTTTCGATCTCGTGCTCGCGCTGCCGGTCTATGCGTATTTCTTACGGTCGCGGCGCAGCCTCGCCACCTACGGCGCCGTCCTCGTCCCGGTCGCCGCGCTGTGGGTGGCGTATAACG
Organism: Candidatus Aquilonibacter sp.; assembly: GCA_035702815.1. Lineage (GTDB taxonomy): Bacteria > Vulcanimicrobiota > Vulcanimicrobiia > Vulcanimicrobiales > Vulcanimicrobiaceae > JAMXLG01. Next base: position 5,624 of record DASSZO010000161.1, read on the forward strand.
TCGGCCGTTGGGGCACGTGGTACGACATCGGCTACACCGCGTGGTATCACCAGGATCCGGCGGGGAGCCCGGTGGGATCTCCATTTCAGCTGCGATATTTCCCGTATCAGTTATGGTCGTATTTCATTCAGACGCCGCAGCGCATCGCGCAATATCCGTATCTGCAGCCGACGCTGAGCGGCGTTGCGCTTACGTGGACGTCGCCCGCGCTCATCTACGCCTTCTTCGCACGCCGGCCGCTCGCGCTCGTGATTCCGCTCTGGGTGCTGGTGCTGCTAACCGCAGGACCGAACTTTATCTACTACGTCAACGGCTTCGCGCAATTCGGTATGCGCCACGCGCTCGATTTCGAGCCGTTCCTCGTCGCGCTGATGCTGCTTGCGGCAGCGAATCAAAAGCGCATCCCCATCTGGGCATGCGCTTTGATCGTCTATTCGGTTCTGGCGGGATTCTGGGGCTGCTGGTTCTGGAACGGTTTCGTCCGGACCTAAACTAACTGCGAACGGTGACGGGCAGTCCGCTGATCGTCGGGCGCGGACGCGTCGGATTTTGCGTCGGCTGCGGCGGTTCGGGAGCGGTTGCGCTCGGCAGGTAGCGGAAGGCCAAGCAGTAGGCGAGATAGTCGTTATAGGCCTCGCACTCGTTCATGATCGTGAAGCAGCGGACGATCCACACCGGGATGCTGACGAAAAGCCCGACGCCCGAGAGCAGCGCGAGGGTCATCAGGATGCCGCGCTTCCACTCGCCCATGTAGTACGCTTCACCGCCGACGATGCCCAAAAGCACAGTGAGCATCAGCGCGAGGTTCGGGTCCTTTTGAAAGCGCCGATAGTCGTAGGCGAACGCGCCTTGGCTTTCGGGGCGGAGATACTGCAGAAGGGTCTGGACGTACGGTGTCATGGTGGTTCCTCCACCTTTCACTACGCCGCACGGCCGCCGGAGTTTCACCGCCGTTACGGCGATGCGACGGACTCGTATGCAGCCCGCAGGTCCGCGGCCGAGCCGACCGGTGCGGCGCAGGCCGTGCCCGCGCAGACGTAGGCCAGGGGCGACCCGTCTCCCGCTTCGGCGTAGACGGTGACGAAGGGCGCCGGCAGCCGTCGGGCCGCCTCGCGCATGTCGGACGTCGCGTCGCGGCCGCCCGTGATCCGAACGCTTACCGGCGCCGTGAAGTAGCGGCGCAGCGCACGCGCGTAGGTCGCCGCAAAGCTGCCCGCGCGTTGGAACGAGTTTGCATAGAGCACGAAGATGCGCTCGGCGCGCTCACGGTATCGAGCGTCGCCGGTCATGACCTCCAGGCGCAGCAAATTTTCGGCCATGATGCCGTTGTCGATGATCGGCCGGTCGCGCAGTTCGAGTCGCCCGATGGTCGCCTCGGTTTGCGTGCGGTCGTAGAAACCGCCGTCTTCCGCTTCGAACGCCTCGATCACGCGATCGACATGGTCGCGTGCGCGTTCGAGCAACCGCAGCTCGCCGGTCGCTTCATGGGCATCGAGCAGCGCGCGCAGGTACGCGGATTGATCGGTCAGCAAGCCGCGGACACGCGGCGGTTCGCCGGGGGCGAGGACGTGATAGAGCAAGCCGTCGCGGTCACGCATCCGCTCGTGCAGGTAGTCCAACGTGATGAGTGATTCGCGCGCGAGGCCGTCGTCATCGGTTGCGATCGCTGCCCATGCAAACGCGCCGGCCATCGACGCGCTCCAGTTCGTATACGACCGCGGATCGACGAAGGGCGCTTCGCGCGCGCGCCGTTGATCGAGCGGGAGTTCGAAGTAGGATTCGTCGGCATCTTGGCTTCCGCGAAAGAGTCCCGTCGCCGGATCCCGCAGCACGGTTCGTACGTACGCCAGCGCCGAGCGCAGCGTTTCCCGCGATGCATCGGTCGGCGCGGCCAGTTGCAGTGTGGCGAGCACGCGCAGAAGGCCCGCGTGATCTTCCGTCATTTTTTCGAAGTGCGGAATCGACCAGTCGCGCGTCGTCGAATAGCGGAAAAAACCGCCTTCGACATGGTCGTACATGCCGCCGCGCGACATCTCGAGCATCGTTCGCGCGACCATATCGTAGAGCGCATGCTCGCCGCGCACGCGCCACTCGCTCAAGAGAAAGTCGAGAAGTTCGGGTTGCGGAAACTTCGGCGCATCGCCGAAACCGCCGAATTCCGGATCGTACGAGTCGGCGATGACGCCGGAAACCTGCTCGATCATGGCCGGCGAGAGTGCATCCGGTGCGGCGCTTTGCGGTGCGATGCGTTGCGCCTTGAGCTCTTCGGAGCGCTCGCGAATCTCATCTTTGCGTTCGTGATAGAAGCGCGCGATATCGTCGAGCGCTTGGCGCATCTGCGCCGGCGCGAGGTACGTTGCGCCGGTGAGCGTGGTTCCGTCAGGCGAGAGAAACGCGGTTGTCGGCCATCCGCCCATGTTATAGCGCGCGTTGACGTCCGGGCGCTCGTCGTTATCGACCCGAACCGGGACATACGCGGCGTTGATCTTCTCGATCACCGTTTCGTCGGAGTACGTCGTTTCATCCATGACGTGACACCAGTGGCACCAAACGGCGGAGATCCCGAGCAAGAGCGGTTTGTCTTCGCGCGCGGCTCGCTCGAATGCGGCCTCGCCCCAGGGCATCCAGGCGATCTCGCTCGCCCGGTTCGGCCGCGGGGAAAAGTGAAACTCATTGGTCATCTTCATGGGCTCCGCGTAGGAACGACGTGAGATAAAACACCGCAAACACGACGAACGCGGCGAAAAGGTAGAGCGTTATCGTACCCAGTGCGAGCAATGCCGTGAGCGCGAAAGCGACCGCGAATGCCGCCGCGATCGAGCCGTAGATTGCATGATCGCGCGGCGTAAGCCCGTAGATATCCGCGTCATAGAAGCCCCCCGGACGGCGGCTTCGAGACCACGCAAAGAGCGCGATGATACCCGCGAGAATAAGACCCCAAACACTCCAGCCCACGCTTGGCCGATTCGTTGGCAGAAGGGTTTGTGCTTGCGAGCTTGCGGGAAAATCCTTGTCGCTCTACAGCGACGAAGGGAGAAACAGCAAAGTTATGAGCGATCCGGTAATCGTCAGGGATGAAGGCGGCAGCAGCGGTGCCGCGATCGGCATCACGCTGATCGTAATCGTTGCGGTCCTCATCGCGCTCTTCGCCTGGCATCCGTGGTCGACGACGAGCACGTCGACGACCCACAACACGACCATCACGGCGCCGGCCGGCAACGGCTCCAACAGCGGCTCGACGACGACGCACAGCTCGACGACGACCACCGGCGGCGGCAGCGACAGCAGCGGCGGAGGCCAGTAACGCATGGCGGGACTGCTCTGGGCCATCATCGTCATTCTGTTCATCTTCTGGCTGGTCGGACTGTCGTTCCATCTGCTGGGCGGTCTGATCCACATCGTTCTGGTGGTCGCGATTGTACTCTTGATCATCAATCTGTTGACCGGCCGGGGCGCGAGGGTGTAAGAGTCGGCATAGATGCCGGCATCCCGCAAGAAAACGGGTGGAGCGAGCCGTGCGACGACCGGCTCGCTCTCCACGTATAACAAGAAGCGCAATTTCTCGATCACGCCCGAACCCAGCGGCGTAAAGGCCAAGGCGCAAAAGCGCCTTCGCTTCGTCATCCAAAAACATGACGCGAGCCGCCTGCACTACGACTTCCGTTTGGAAGCCGCGGGCGTCTTGGCGTCGTGGGCGGTCCCGAAGGGGCCGACGCTCGTGCCCGGCGAGCGGCGTTTGGCGATGCACGTCGAGGATCATCCGATGGACTACCGCGACTTCGAAGGCGTCATTCCCGAGGGGCAGTACGGCGCGGGCGAAGTGATCGTCTGGGACAACGGGTGGTACGAGCTCGCCGAGGGGACCGATCCCGCCCGCGAGATCGCCGACGGCAAGATCAAGTTCATCATGCACGGCCACAAGCTGCGCGGCATGTTCACGCTCGTGCGCATGAAGCCCAAGGCAGGCGAGACCGGCGATCCGTGGCTGCTGATCAAGGATCACGACGGCGACGATCCCGATCGGTACGACGTCAACGAGTTCCCCGAGTCGGTGATCACGGGCCGCACGCTCGAAGACATTCGCAACGAGAAGCACCCCAAGACGTGGCAGTCGTCGAAAACGAAGGATCCGCCGAAACGGCGCGCCGTTCGTGCGCAAGCGCGCACGAAGAGCGATCCGCTTCCCCGCTTGAAGTCGGTCGAACTTGCAACGCTGATCGAAGATCCCTTCGACGACGACGGGTGGCTGTTCGAGATCAAATGGGACGGCTATCGCGCGGTCTGCACCGTCGACGAACACGGAAGCATGTCGCTCGTCTCGCGCAACGGACTCGATCTGCTGCAGCAGTTTCCCGACCTCGCCGGGTTAGCGGATGCCTTCGAGAGCGTCCCCATCATGGTCGACGGCGAGATCGTGAGCCTGGACGCGCGCGGACGATCGGATTTCCAACGCCTGCAAGAGTATCAACAGCACGGGCACGACCTCACCTATGCGGCGTTCGACGTCATCTACGCCGACGGCCGGGATCAGCGCAAGGTGCCGCTCGAGGAGCGCAAGGCGCTGCTCGAACGGTTGATTCGCGACGACGATCTCGTGCTGTATTCCAAGCACGTGATTGGAAAAGGCAAAGCGCTCTTTGCGCAAGCGCAGAAGAACAATCTCGAAGGCATCATCGGGAAAAAGCGCGACTCGTCGTACGTCGAGCGGCGCACGCGCGATTGGGTGAAGATCAAGGTTCAGTACGAGCAAGAATTCGTCGTCGGCGGATGGACCGATCCGCGAGGAAGCCGCAAGGGCTTCGGCTCCTTGCTTCTCGGCGCATACGAAGGCAAAAAGCTACGCTTCGTCGGTTCGGTCGGCACCGGATTCTCCGCGAAACTCATCGGGGAGATCGCCAAGAAACTGCAACGCCTCGAGCGCGCGACGTCACCGTTCGTCAATGACGTGACGGCGAATGCACCGGCCCATTGGGTCAAGCCCGAACTCGTCGCGCAGGTCCGGTTTACGGAGTGGACGCGCGATGGGTACTTGCGTCACCCGGCCTTCCTCGGATTGCGGACGGATAAGCCCGCCGCCGAGGTTAGGATCGAGCGCCCGGAAGGGTAACCAAATCGCATGAAGATGCGCGAAAAACTCATCAACATGACCATCGAAGGCGAACACGACGTCAGCAACTCGGCCGAG
>DASSZO010000181.1:0-13064 GCA_035702815.1 Candidatus Aquilonibacter sp.
ATCGCGGCGCTCGCCGCGTGCGGCGGTGGCGGAAGCTCATCCCCCGGCGTGGCCGGCGTCGCTCCGCCCGTCGGCGGCGGCTCGCATGCGCCGAACCTCGTCAGCTTGACCGTGAAGATTCCCTCGTCGTCGTCCTCGCCGGGTGCAAAACGCGGCGCGTACGTTTCGCCGGGGACGCAATCGATCGGCGTGGTCGTCACCAATCAAGGTGCGACGCCCGGTCCCGCGCAGTACACGAACGTCAGCAGTTGCCCGCAGGTCTCCGGCGTGACGACCTGCACGATCAGCGTCGCGGCGCTGCCGGGTAACGATGCCTTCACCGTTAGTGCGTATAGCGCGCAAAACGGCGGCGGCGCGGTGCTTTCGAGCGGCTCGATCACGTCGACGATCGTCGAAGGCCAAGCGAACACGACGATGCCGGTTACGATGGGCGGCGTCATTTCGTCGATCGTCGTCACCCCGGGCATTGCGACGCTTCCGCTCGGCCAATCGACGACGCTCAACGTGGCGGCGAAGGACGCGAGCGGAGCGACGATCGTCGGTTCGTTCGATAATCCGATCGCGCTTACCGCATCGAACTTGACGCTCTCGACAGCGTCGGTTTCGAATTCGACCGATGCGTCGAAGGTCACGGCCGCGTGGCAGCTCGGCGTGTCAACCGATACGCCGACCACCGTTTCCGCAACCGGCGACGGCGTGACGGGAACCGTTTCGATGACGCCGGGAACCGGCTTTGCCTACTATCAAGCCGGCACCAACTCGGCGACCGACAATGGATCGGTCAAAATGATCGCCGGTCCCGACGGCAAGCTGTACTACACGTCGATCGGCGTCGTCAGCTGCACGAACAACAATATCTGCGCCGGTCAGATCGGTGCCGTGCACCAATTCGACCCGACGATGGCCAAGGATACGTCAGTCGCGTTGCAGAGCTCCGGCATCGGGCTGACGTTTACGTCTGACGGCGCGCTGTGGATCGGCGGCGGCGCCGAAGTGAGCGGCTCGAGCTACATCTACCGGATGGCGCCGGGAACGTTCTCGTCAGCCGGCCTCACGCCGATTGCGGTTCCGACGCCGTCGCGCGGCAGTCCCAACATGCGCGTCTTCGCGCAGGACGGCAGCGGAAACGTGTGGTTCGTCGACCGCGGCGGACATCGGTTACTCAAGATCCCGCTCGCGGGCCCGTACACGGCGTCATCGATCACGACGTCGACGCTTCCGGGCGGCCCGTCCGGAACGACACCGCACTATGCGGCCAACGGTGCGGCGATCGGTTACGTCAACGGATCGCTCGTCATCCCCGATCAGTCAAATGGCGTGGTGGACGTCGCGAACCCGTCGACCGGTTCGGTCACCGGGCAATACGTGACCAATCTGCAGGCGGGCTTCGCCAGTCCGACCATCGACGTTTCGAACCCGTACGACATGACGAGTGATTCGGCAAATGCGTACGTGGCTCAAATCGGAAATTGGAATGCCGGAGGCACCGCGCTTGGAAGCGGCGACATCGAGCAGTTCAACGTCGCCACGCACGCGTTTACGACCTTGAACACCGTCGCTGGTCCCGTTTCTCAATCTCCGACGGTCCCGAGCGTGAACGGATCCGTGCTGTACTACGTCGACTTCTCGCTCAGCGGGCTCGGGTACGTCAACTTGAGTACGAACACGGCGCGTTTGTTCCCGACGGGTCAGCTTGGTACGTCGTACTTCTACGGTGCGGGTGCGATCGCGGCGATGAGCGATGGAACGGCGTGGTTCCCATGCTACGGAAGCGCTCCGACCTTCCAACCCCTATGCGTCGGACACTCGGTGTACTTCGCAAAATGGTCGATCTGGCCGTCGTCGTCGATTGCAATCTACGGCGCGGGCACAGCCAACGGGCAACTCGTCGGCATCATGGAATCGCCGTCCTCGAATAGCGGACCGTTCACGATCGCAAGTTCGGATACGTCGATCTGCACGGTGACGCAGCCGGCGACGAATAACGACCACAACTTCATCATTGCCGGTAAGAGTGCCGGCGCGTGTACCGTGACGGTAACTGACAAGAATAGCGTTTCACGGACGATCAGCGTCACGGTTACCACGACCAGCGGCACGGTTCAAGTCAGAAAGGCGGGAGTCTAAATGATGCGCATCATTACGCGCGCGGCGGCACTGACGGTAAGCGTGCTGCTCGCCGCATGCGGCGGCGCGGGAAGCGGCGGCACGTCGCCGGCGATTCCGGGCAAAACCGCCTCGTCGGCCACTGCCACGTTCGTCGTGAAGGTGCCCGCCAAGGCATCGGTCACGTCGTCAAAACGCGCGGCCTACATCACCTCGAACGTCAAGGGCATCGACTTCACGTCGATCTCGACGTCGAACTCGACGCTGAGCACCTACGTCTTCTACGCGCTCACACCGTCGTCGTCGTATTGCACGGGGTCGGTGAGTGCGGGACTCACCTGCACGTTGCCGGTTTCGGCGCCGCCGGGACAAGACAGCATCACGGTCAATCTCTATGATGCCGTCGAGCCGGGTCAAGCGTACATTCTCTCGACCGGATCGATAACGCAGACGATCAACGATCAGCAGTCGAATACGGTCAACATCACGACCAACGGCGTGCCGACGTTTGGATTCCTGTCGTCGACGGCGCCGTATCCGCCGGTGGGAACCGCGACGGCCGTTCCGCTCTCGCTCGAACTGACCGATCCGGACGGAAACATCATCGTCGGTTCGTTCGACATGCCGGTTACGGTCAGCGATAGCGACACGACCGGAGCGACGACGTTGTCGAAAACATCGCTCAATCAGATGAGCGATGTCAACGGACTGTCGCTGAACTATAACGGCGTCGCTATTCCGGCTGCGAACCTTACGGTGAGCAGTACCTCTCCCGCGCTTGCCGGTCGCGTGAGTCCGACCCTCACGACGTTCACCGTCGCGCCGGGAGGAAGCGGCCCGGTCGCAAGTCCGGCGGTCCTGTACTTCGCGAACCCTCAAGCCGCTGCGCAAACGGTGACTTTGAGCGAGAGCAACGGCAGTTCGGGAACCTATGCGATGACAAACGGTTGCGGAAGCTTCGCAAACGTAACCGGTTCCGGATCGACCTACACGATCGCGCCGGTCGCATCGACCTTCTCGGCGACTGCACCGCTGTACTACACGTACGGCCTGTGTACGATCTTGTTCAGCGATCAGAACAGCGGGTCTGTCGCCGTCGGCGTTTTCATCGGTCAGTAGCGGCCGCCGGAAACAAAAAAAGAGCGCCGCAGCCGCGGCGCTCTTTTTTTTGTGCTAGCGTCTTACCGGCGCCCGTCGTTGGTCCAATAATCGACGTCGGGGCTGGCTAGCTCTTGGCTTTGCGCAAGCGATGCGAGCGCCGACGCGGGGATATGCACGCGATTGTTCAGGTGGTGCCACGCGCGCAACACTTTGAGAACGTAGTGCTGCGTTTCGCCGTAGGGCGGAATCCCGCCGAACTCTTCCACTGCCCGCGGCCCGGCATTGTAGGCGGCAAAAGCCAGCTCGTAGCGGTGCGGGTTCGATCCAAAGCGTTCGAGCAGCCCGCGAAGGTAGCGCGCTGCGCCGGCAAGGTTCTGCACGGGGTCGTTCGGATTGACGCCGAGCTTTGCGGCGGTTCCGGGCATCAGCTGGCCGAGGCCGATCGCGCCGGCATACGAGACCGCGCTGGTGTGCCAGCTCGACTCGACGCTGACGATGGCGGCGAGCATGTTGGGCTGGATCTTCCAGCGCTTTGCGCTCAACAGAAGATGGCGCGCGAGATCTTTGCTTTTCCAGTCGGGTAGCTGCGGGTTGTACTCACGCAGCACGGAAGCGTAGACCGCGACGGTTGCGGGCGTTGCCGGGACCACGTGGGTCGCGGCCGGCGCGGCAAGCGGAAGACCCGCAAATGCCAAGATTAGTCCCGCTAGGAGCGGGGCACGGCGTCGGCTCATGGGTCTCGGGGGTTCGAATGGGATACCCTGAGTTCTTGCAGGACGGTCCTTCGTTTGTGGCCGCCGAACCGCGGAAGCGTGTCCAGATATAATATGTCGCCGCGAGCCCGGCGCGCGTGGGGCGTCGGCATCGTCCTGTTTTTCGTCGTGATGTGCGGCGCGATTGCGTACTCGCAGTGGTACGCCGAGCACGTCAACGTGCCGAAGTACGAAGCCGAGCATCATCAGCCGTGAAGCTCGAGGGAAGCGGAAAGCTCCTGCGGATCTTCGTGGGTGAAAGCGATCGCTTTGGGGCGCAACCGCTCTACACGGCGATCGTCGAGCGCGCGCGCAAGTCCGGCTTGAGCGGCGCCACGGTCTTCAAGGGCATCGAGGGCTTCGGCGGCCATTCGGTCGTCCACGCGGCGCGCGTCTTCGATCTCTCAGCCGATCTGCCGATTCTCATCGAGATCGTCGATACCGAAGAAAAAGTTCGGGCGTTCGTTCCGGTTCTCGACGAAATGGTTCGCGACGGGCTCATCACGATGGAAACCGTCGAGATCATCCGGTACAAGACCGGTCAGGCGCCGTGAGCGTGCTGAATTGGCAGGCGCTCGGGGCAATCTTTGTGGGCGGCGGCATCGGGTCGGTGCTGCGATTCATCGTCACGCTGCTCGTCACGCAGCGCCTGGGCCCGGGATTCCCGTGGGCGACGTTCGCCATCAACGTCATGGGAAGCCTGATCATCGGCGTCGTCTTCGAACTTGCCCAGACGCGCGCGCTCGGTATAACGCCGCTTGTGCGTCTGTTTCTGATGACCGGCGTCCTCGGCGGGTTCACGACGTTTTCGACCTTTTCGCTCGACATGGTCACGCTTGCAAGCGATCGCGCCGGCCTCTTGGCGTTGGGATACGGCGCCGGAAGTGTCATGATTGGGTTTATCGCTGCATTTGCAGGCATCGTCGGGGTGCGCGCGCTGCAACCGTAAGGTCCAGGCTGGTGTTCGCGGTACTAGTCTACTGCCTGCAACCACGGAGGACCAATGCAAGACCAAGCGATTCTCGACCGCATCGAAGCGATGGGCGAGTCGGAACTCGACGCGCTTCCCGTCGGCGTCATTACCCTTGGGCTCGATGCGACCGTCAAGCGCTACAATAAGATGGAAGCTGAGCTCGCGCGCCTCGATCAGAAGTCGCAGATCGGCAAGCACTTCTTTAAAGAAGTTGCGCCCTGCACCGCCAACCCCGAGTTCCAAGGCCGTTTTGAAGAGCTGGCTGCGACCCCGGCGGGCGGCGTGAAGACCTTCGACTATACGTTTAAGTTCTCGTGGGGCGCGCAGCGCGTCCACATCACCTTCATTCGTAAGCCCAACCGCGACGACGTCGACGTTCTCGTCACGCGCCTCGGTGCATAGCACCTCGCGTCATCGCCTCTGATTCTTCTTTGATGAATCCGGCGCAGGAGAAATCCTTCGCGGACTCGGACCGCAACGGTCCGCGTCCTACCATCTAAGGAGAATTGAGAAGCGTGAAGATCCGTGATCTGGTTGCCGGCCTCTGTTGTGCGGCAACGGTAGCGCTCGTCGCAGCGCCTGCCGCCGCACAACAGACGTCTGCTGCGCAAGCCTCGCCGGCTGCGCAAGCGACACCACCGCAAGGCCCCGCGCCTCACGGAACCCCGCCTCCAAAGCCCGCCAAACCGACGCCGTCACCGACGGCAAGCCCGACGCCGGGGCCGCCCTACGGCAACATGAATTGGCGCGAAATCGGTCCGGCGACCGCCGGCGGCCGCGTTGCGGCCGTCGCGGGATCGGCTACCGATCCCAAGCTCTACTACATCGGCTCGGCCGGCGGCGGCGTCTGGAAGAGCAGCAACGGCGGCCAGACGTGGGATGCCGTGTTCGCCAAAGAGCCCGTCGCGGCAATTGGCGCGGTGACGATCGACCCGACCGACAACAACACCGTGTGGGTCGGCACGGGTGAAGAAAATCCGCGCAACGACGTGAGCTACGGCGACGGCGTCTACAAGTCGACCGACGGCGGCAAGACGTGGACCAACGTCGGTCTCGCGCCGACCAAGCAGATCTCGCGCATCCTCGTCGACCCGCGCGATCACAACCACGTGATCGTCGGCGCACTCGGCGATCTCTTCAATAACTCGGCCGATCGCGGCGTCTACGTGACCGAAGACGGCGGCAAGACGTGGAGCAAAACGCTCTACACGGGTCCGCAAACCGGCGTCTCGGATATGGCGCTTGACCCGCAGAACCCGAGCGTCGTCTATGCCGGCATGTGGACGTTCCAGCGTAAGCCGTGGACCTTCACGAGCGGCGGTCCGGACGACGGCCTCTTCAAGTCGACCGACGGCGGCAAGACGTGGACCAAGCTTACCGGGCACGGCCTTCCGACCGACACGCTCGGCCGCATCGGGCTTGCAGTCGCGCCCAGCAACGGCAATCGTGTCTACGCACTCATCGAATCGAAGCAGGGCATTCTCTGGCGCAGCGATGACGGCGGCAACAACTGGACGATGGTCTCCAAGAACACGCTGGTCGATCAGCGCCCGTTCTATTTCACGCACATCGGCGTCGACTCCAAAAACCCCGACATCGTGTACGCGGTCTCGGAAGCGCTTGCAAAATCGACCGACGGGGGCAAGACGTTCAAGGAAATCGCCGATCAAGTGCACGTCGACTATCACGCGATCTGGATTGCGCCGAACGATCCTTCACGCATCATCGTCGGTGAAGACGGCGGCTACGCGCTCACCGTCGACGGCGGCGACAACTGGTTCTTCTCGGCCAACCTGCCGATCTCGCAAGTCTACCGGGTCGGACTCTCGAACGAAAATCCGTATTGGGTGTGCGGCGGTCTGCAAGATAACAACGGCTGGTGCGCGCCGAATAACACGCAAGATCCCTCGGGCATCCAAAATAAGGCGTGGATCGGCGTTGTCGGCGGCGACGGCGAGTGGGCCGTTCCCGATCCGATCGATCCCAACTACATTTGGGCGGATTCAGAAAACGGCTTCGTCAACGTCGTGAACAAGGCGACCAAAGACTCGTGGTTCGTCACGCCGTATCTGCAGCTGTCGGCCGAGAGCTTTGACAACCGCCTCGCGAAGTTTCGCTGGAACTGGGAAACGCCGATCGCGTTTGCCCCGTGGAACGGACACATCGCGTGGCTCGGTTCGAACCACGTGTTCCAATCGACCGATCGCGGCCGCCACTGGACCGTCATTAGTCCCGATCTTACGCGCAACGTCAAAGCGCATCAGGCTCCGTCCGGCGGGCCGATCACGCACGACGTCTCCGGCGCTGAAGAGAGCGATACGATTCTCGATATCGAGGGCTCGAAGATCTCCAAGGGTGAGATCTGGGTCGGCACCGACGACGGCGTCATTCAAATGACGCGCGACGGCGGCAAACATTGGACGAACGTCACGCCGCCGGGCGGCCCCAAGTACGGACGCTACGCGTCGATTGCGCCGTCGCCGCTCGTGCCGGGGACCGCATATGCAATCAACGACGGTCACTATACGGGCGACAATAAGCCGTACGTGTTCGTCACTCACGACTACGGCAAGCACTGGGCCTCGATCACGAACGGCCTGCCCGCCGCCGAGTGGGCGCGCGCCGTCGGTGCCGACATCAAGAACCGCAACATCGTCTATCTCGGAACCGAAGAGGGGATGTGGATTTCGTTCAACGGCGGCACGAGCTGGGAGAAGTTCAAAAATAATCTCCCGACCGTCTCGGTACACGACATCCGGATGCAGCCGCAGTTCGACGATCTCGTAATCGCGACGCACGGCCGCGGCATCTACATCATGGACGACATGGCGCCGGTGCAGGATCTGCAGACGGCGATCGCGCGCGGAACCTACCTGTTTCCGATTCGCACGTCGTATCAGTACAATCTGCGCGGTGACGACGAAGGAACGTACACCAACTACGCGGCCGAGAATCCCCCGCAAGGTACGATGATCACGTTCTATCAGAAGTCGGCCGACGCCAAGAATCCGCCGAAGCTCGAAATTCTCGACTCGATGGGGCGCGCGGTTCGCACCTACGCCGGCACGCACAAAGTGCACGGTAAGGACATGCCGTGGGTGACCAACAAGGTCGGCATCAATCGCTTCGTCTGGGATTGGTCGACCGACGGTCCGGTCAAGTGGTACGGCGCCGCGCGCGAGCGATATCAGGGACCCAATGGCGGTCCGTTCGTTCCGCCGGGCACGTACACCGCGCGACTGACGATCGGCAAGCAGACGTTCACGCAGCGTTTCGTCGTCAAGGCGGATCCCAAGACGAAGTACACGCAAGCGCAACTCGTCCAGTCTTATCAAATGGCTAAGCGCGGTGAGGCGATGTTCTCGCAAGTCGACACGATGCTCAACAATCTCGACACCGTTAAGAAGAGCATCGACGAAGCGACGAAGGCGGCGACCAAAGCCAACGACCCGACCACCGGCGACGCGCTCAAGGCCATCGCGCAAGCGCGTGAAGCGTTGTTTACGACGCTGACCGCGGATTATCACAACGACGAAGACTCGATTCAGATGCCCGGGAAGTTGCGCGAGGACGTTCAGACGCTCTCGTACTTCGGCGGCGGCGAAGTGACGCCGGCGCTCACCGAGTACATGAACCGGTCGCAAGCAGAGCTCAACGACGCGATCGTGCGCTACAACGCGTTCGTGGCCCAGCAGCTTCCCAAACTCAACTCCGCGTTGCAAACGCTCAAGTTGAAAACGATCGACGTGGAACGGATCCACTAACACTACCACCGTCTCTTCATTGTGGAGGATGAGAGAAAAACGTTGAAACATCGCACGCGCGTGGCTGCCGCTTTGACGGCAGCCATGCTGCTCGCGCCGGCTGCGTTCACACAGCCGGCTCGCGCAGCAGATGCTCCTTACAGCGCTCTGAAGTGGCGCTCGATCGGTCCCGCCGTGGCGGGCGGCCGCGTCGCCGGCGTCTCGGGAACGCCGCAAGATCCGAAGATCTACTACATCGCAACCGCCGGAGGCGGCGTCTGGAAGACCGATAACGGCGGCGCTACCTGGAATCCCGTCTTCAATAATCACGGCGTGGCGGCAATCGGTGCCGTGGCAATCGATCCCAAACACGAAAACACCGTGTGGGCCGGAACCGGCGAAGCCAATCCGCGCAACGACGTCACCTACGGCAATGGACTCTACAAAACGACCGACGGCGCAAAGACGTGGACGCGGGTTGGGCTCGAAGGCGTCTGGAGCATCTCCAGAATCGCGGTCGATCCGGTCAACACGAATCACGTCGTCGTGGCCGCGTTCGGTGATCCGTTCAAAGACTCCGTAAACCGCGGCGTGTACGTGACGTTCGACGGCGGCAAGACATGGAAGAAATCGCTCTATCTTGGGCCCGCCTCGGGCGCAAGCGATCTCGCCATGGATCCGAAGAACCCGAGCGTCGTCTACGCCGGGATGTGGCAGTTCCGGCGCGTTCCGTGGAATTTCACGAGCGGCGGTCCGGATGACGGCATCTTCAAATCGACCGACGGCGGCCGCAGCTGGAAGCGTTTGGCCGGCCACGGACTTCCCGCAGGTTACACCGGTCGCATCGGCCTTGCCGTCGCTCCGAGCGATCCCAAGCGCGTCTACGCGTTGATCGAAGCCAAGGGCGGCATTCTTTGGCGCAGCGATGACGCCGGTGCGACGTGGAAGATGATCAACGACGATACGCTCGTCGATCAACGTCCGTTCTACTTCTCACACATCAACGTCGACCCGGCGAATCCCGATCACGTGTACGCGGTCTCCGAAATGCTCGCCGAGAGCAAAGACGGCGGAAAGAAATTCAAGGAGATCGCCAAGGACGTGCACGTCGACTACCACGCGATGTGGATCGCGCCGAATGATCCCAAGCGGATGATGACGGGCGAAGACGGCGGCTATGCGCTGACCCTCGACGGCGGCACGACGTGGTCGTTCTCGCGTAATCTCACGATCGGCGAAGTCTATCACGTCGGACTCTCCAACGAAAATCCGTACATGATCTGCGCGCCGTTGCAAGACAACAATGGATTCTGCGGCCCGTCCAACTCGCTCTCGTCCGACGGCATCTTGAATCGCCACTGGACCAACGTCGTGGGCGGCGACGGCGAGTGGGCCGTTCCCGATCCGGTCGATCCCAACTACGTGTGGGCCGATCTCGAGAACGGCGTCGTGCTCGTGTACGATCGCAAGACCGAGACGTCGCGGATGGTGCGCCCGTACGACGCGTTTCCGGGAAGCTTCCTTGGCCCGTTCGATTTGAGCAAAGCGGCGTATCGCTTTAACTGGGATTCACCGATCGCGTTTGCTCCGTGGGACGGACACATCGCGTGGTTCGGCGCAAACATCGTCTTCCAAACGACCGACCGCGGCGAGCATTGGACGGCGATCAGTCCCGACCTCACGCGCAACATCAAGGCGCACCAAGTTCCTACCGGCGGTCCGCTCGCCAAGGACGTTTCGGGAGCCGAGTATTCCGACACGCTCCTCGACATCGAGGGCTCGCCGCTGGACAGAGGCGAGATTTGGGTCGGAACCGATGACGGCCTCGTGCAAATGACCCGCGACGGCGGAGCGCACTGGGCGAACGTAACTCCCCCGGGAACGCCGGAGTTCGCTCGCATGCCGTCCGTTGTGCCGTCAACGCTGACGGCGGGCACCGCCTACGCGGTCGCGGATAATCACCGCATGGGCGACTATGCGCCGTACATCTTCGTGACGCACGATTACGGCAAGACCTGGACGAAGATCGTCGACGGCCTGCCGGCAAACGTCTGGGCCCGTTCGGTGCGGCCGGATATCCATAATCCGAACCTCGTCTACGCTGGAACCGAGGACGGTTTGTGGATTTCTTACGACGGCGGCTCGCACTGGAAGAATTTCCGGAACAACTTGCCGGAAGTTTCGGTGCGTGATATCCGCATGCAGCCGGAGTTCAACGACATCGTGATCGCGACGCACGGTCGCGACATGTGGGTGTTGGACGACGCGACGGCGCTTCAGCAGCTTCCGCAAGCGCAACAAGCCGGCGCGATGCTGTTCAAACCCCGTACGGCGTATCAATATCACTATCACTCGAACGAAGACTTCGGGGCGTACACGGACTTTGCGGGTGCGAATCCGCCGCAGGGCGCGATCGTCGACTTCTATCAATCCAAACCGCAAGCCGGCGCTCCTTCAGCGCAGATTCTCGATGCGAGCGGTAAGGTGATTCGCACGATCAAAGGTACGCACAAAGTCAAAGGCAAGGACGTACCCAACATCCCGAACAAGGCGGGCATCAACCGCTTTACCTGGGATTTCCGCATCGACGGTCCACCGCAATGGATGGGCGCGGCACGGCCGCAGTATCGTGGACCGAAGACCGGGCCGATGGTCGTACCGGGGACGTACACGGTTCGCATGACGATCGACGGTAAGACGATGTCGCAATCGTTCGACGTCAAACCCGATCCGCGCGACTCGTGGACGCAGGCCCAATATCAGGCCGGCTACGATTTCGCGGTCAAGTACGACGATCGCTTCGGCAAGATCGACGAGGCGCTCAACAACCTCGACGCGATCAAGAAGTCGTTGGCGAGCGCAAAGAGCAGCGATCCGTCGCTGAGCTCTGCGGTGGCGGCGGCGCAGAAGCGTTGGAGCGACGTGTTCTACGGCTTCACGGCCGATTACCACAACGACGAAGACTCGATTCAGCGTCCGGGCTCGCTACGGGAATCGGTCCCGCGCACCGGTTTCGGCGTGCAACTTCCGCCGACGCCCGCGCAACTCGACTACGCGTCGCGCTTCGATACGGCCTACGATAAGGCGTTCGCGGATTACAACGCGTATGTCGAATCGCTGCAGGGGCTTTCCAAACAGTTGAAGGCCAAAGGCATGAAACCGATCGACGGAGCGAAAACCTTGACGCCGTAAGGCGACAGGTAACCGCTAGCAAACGGCGGTCCGCATCGCGGGCCGCCGTTTTGCTTCTCGAACGGAGGAGAGACGACGTATGTGTGTGAGCGAGCCCCGAGGATCGCTGCTCAATCGCGCCGGGTTTATCGGCGCGGTGAGCGCGGCGGCACTTCCGCTTTTCGCGGAGCCCGCGCGCGCCCTCGACGCGATCGAGGTAAGCACGTCGCACGGCCCAAGCTCGCTTGCCGTTCCTCCCGGAATAGCTGCGCCCAATGCACGCGCTGCCGCAATCGCCGCCGGCTCGCCCTTCGTGTCCGCATTGTACGCGCAAACGACGGACCTCGCGCGTTCGATCGGCGATGCGGCGCTGCGCGCGGACGTGGTGTCGCTCTTGCATGAACCGGTCGCGTCGTATCAGCGCAAATACCCTGACGCGCAATCGCGCATCACGTTACGCGACGCGCTTGCACGCCAGGGATTCGTCGCCGCCGACGCCCCCGTTTCGGGCATCTTTCCACCCCTGCCGGCGTCGGGGATCGCGCAGCCGTTTTGGAGTGCTCCGGGTTCCGATACCAACGGTCATCACAGCTACCCGGGCGGGCTTTGTGCGCACGAGCTGTTCAATTCGCGAATGGCCGCGCAGTTCGCGACGACGTACGACCGCCAATACTTCGACTCCAAGAATGCGGTGAGCCGCGATCTCGTGGTCGCCGCCGCTCTCTATCACGACATCATGAAGACCGTCGTCTTTCAGTATCGCGACGACGCGACGTTTCTGGACGAACTCTCGATCGGCGCGACCGGCGCGCACCACTGCCTTTCCGGGGCGGAAGCGATCCTTCGGGGGCGCTCGCCGGAGTTCGTCACCGTGCTGCTCTCCGCGCACGCGGCGCCGTCGCTCGGCGACGAGGCTAAGGTCGTGACGTGGTGCCGGGCGTCGGCGATGATCGCGGGCGTCGATCCGGTCGCGTACGGCCTTGTGAAGAAGTCGGGGGCGGGATACGAACTCGCGAAGCGTCCGCCGATAGAAACGTTCGTCAATCATTTGAGCGACCACGACTACGTGCTAGCGATCCACGCCGCGCGATCGGTGCGGCCGATGCTCGATTCGATCGCCGGACAATTCGGGATCGATTCCGCCGACCGCAGCGCACTGAACTGGTGGAAGCTGCGCGTGTGCAGCCGGGCGTCGGAGATCGCACTCTATCACGAGCT
>DASSZO010000265.1:0-4196 GCA_035702815.1 Candidatus Aquilonibacter sp.
ATAGCGAACGGCTCCGTAGCCCAGCGTGCGCGTGTAGTCGAGGTCAAACGGGACCGGTTTCGCGCAGCGCAGCTCGTATCCGATATCTTTGGTCAAGACGGTGGTGTCGAGACCTAATTGGCGCAGCCGCGTACGGACGCCGTCACGCAAGATCGGGCCGATCGGAACGTCGGCCAGGCGGACGTGTCCGTAGGCATCCCGTTCAACGTCCTGGAGCGAGCGCAGGGTATCGGCCGAAACACGCTCGACGATTCCCTCCGCGACCACCGCGACTCCGTAGTCCCGCCCTTGCGCGCGCCGCTTCACAATCGAGCCGGCGATCGTGTCAGTGACTAACGCGAGGTCCAGTTCCTCGCCGGGAAATTCCTCGGGAATAACGGCGAGCGTAGCGCCCGCCGATTTGCACATGCCGAGCGCCAACGCACCGGATTTCCGGCCCATGCTTACGACGATGTACCAACGGGCGGTCGTTCGCGCGTCTTCGATCAGCGATTCGATGATCTGCGCGCCGACCGAACGCGCGGTCTCAAACCCGAAGGTCGGCGCGTTCTCGGGCAGCGGAAGATCGTTGTCGATCGTTTTGGGAACCGTGCAGACGCCCAGCCGGCCACGCGTGCGCTCAGAAATCTTCGTTGCGCCGTACGTCGTATCGTCGCCGCCGATGCAGACTAAATAGCGCACGCCAAGGTCCTCGAGCGAGCGAACGCAGTTTTCGAGCGATCGCTCATCCTTGGCCGGGTTTGTGCGCGACGTGCGCAAGATCGAGCCGCCCTGCGTGTGAATCTGAGCGACGGCATCGATCGTCAGCTCGACGGTTTTGGGCGGCGTACCGGCCGCGAGATCACGATAGCCATCATAGATGCCGACGACTCGCAATCCGTGATTGATCGCTTCTATCGTTGCCGACGCAATGACGCCGTTGATGCCCGGCGCCGGGCCGCCCCCGACGAGAATCGCGAGTGTATCCGCCATGAGCGGAGAAATGCACTTCCTCGATGGAGCTTTCCTACGACGGCGTCTGCTTCGATCTCTTCGGAACGCTGGTGAACCCCGATGGTATCGCAGCGGAAGGAGCGCAAGAGGCGCTTTGCTTGCTTCCGGTCGATCGGTGGGCGATCGTCACGTCCTGCGGAGGCGCATACGCGCGCGCTTTGCTCGATCAGGCGGGTTTGATACAACCGCGGTTTCTCGTGTCGTCGGACGCGGTCGCACGAACCAAACCGGCACCGGACCCGTATCTTGCCGGCGCGCGGCTGCTCGGCTTGGAACCGTCGCGCGTGATCGCCGTCGAGGACAGTAGCGACGGGATCGCGTCCGCACGTGCCGGCGGAATGGACGTCGTCGCGATCTTGCGCGGACGCGGTTTATCGTTCGCCCGCGCGGCGAGTTTTCAGGTCGAACGATTCGCGGACATCCAGTGGCGTATCATCGGCTCGCACCTGACACTTACCATCTGATTACGGAACGAAGTCGATCGGAAACGTCGTCTTCCCCTCTGTGGCATTGCACCCGTCGGTCGCCGGCGTGTACGTCGAGCGCATTGCCGTTTGTATCGCCGCGCGATCGACCATCCCAAATCCGGAACTGCGAGCGATGGTGACCTGTTCGGGGCGCCCGTTCGGTGCCACGATTGCATGAACAACGACCCTGAGCGGGCCGAGGCCCAAGTCGCGAGCCGCGTCGGGATAGATGCGGGGAGCGAGCAGCACGGCTCGCGCCTCATGGGGTGCTTGATTGCACGGCGCCGTGGAGATTGTCGTTCCGCTACTCTTTTGCGGATCGAGCGTCATCGCGTAGTCGTACGAACCGGTCAGCGCGACGCAGGCGAAGCGTTGCGGGGAATAGGTCGACGCGGCGGCCGCGCGCAGCGCGGCATTGTCGAGATCGGCGCGGCCGGAACTGACGATCACGCTCTCCGATGCCGCCTTGCCGTCAGGCCCGACGATTACGCGTACCGTTACGTGGCGTACGCCGGCGTCCACGTCGCGTGCCGTTTGCGGATATTGCGGTGCCACGGCGTCGACGATGGACGCTCGGCCTGCGGTGCATGCGGCGATGAGTTGCGGCGATGCTGCGATCACACCGTTTCGTTCAACAGAGACGCCCGATTCACTTGGTGAACCGGGCGTTTACTATCGCATCGCGGTGAATATCGCTACGGTGCGGGAGAAGCTGAAGCTTGCGGAGCGGCTCCGCGACGATTCATGCGCTCCTGTTTCCACTTGGCTCGATCGGCCTTGAGCTGCGCTTGCTGTTGCGGCGTCAAGACGCTGAGGATTTGGCTGTGTAATTGCTTACGCGCCGCGGGATCGGGCTGGCTGCCGCGCGGATGCGCTTGGCGGAACTGCTGCATGAGGCTCTTGATCTGTTGCTTCTGTTGATCCGAAAGATTGAGATCTTTGAAGCGATGCATCATGCCGCCACGATGGTGGTGACCGAAAGCGCCTTGTTGCGGCGCCGACGGCGGGGACTGCGCCGGGACCTGTTGCGCGAAACCGGCGATCGGAAGTCCGATCGCAACGGCAAGCGCCCCGGAGAGGAGGAACGGGGTTACCTTCATGCTCCAATCCTAAGGACGGCCCTTGATGCTTGCCTGAAACCGGGATTAAAGAACGGAGAGAAGATGAAGAGCGGGAGCACGGTCTGTTACACGGAGCATGTGACGATTACGACCGAGCGGCGATATGAGATTCGCGATATCACCGAAGAGGTCGAGCGCGTCCGCGCGGCGGCGCGACTGGAAGATGGTTTCATTCTCGTGAGCACGATGCACATTACATCGAGCATTTTCGTCAACGATCACGAGTCTGGGCTGTGGCACGATATCATGCAGTGGCTCGAAGATGTTGCCCCACGCAAGCCGGATTACCACCATCATTTCACCGGCGAAGATAATGCCGACGCGCATTTGAAGCGAATGGTGCTCGGTCATCAAGTGCTCGTTCCGGTGACGGACGGCGCTTTGGATCTCGGTACCTGGGAGCGCGTGCACTATGGCGAATTCGACGGTCAGCGTGCAAAGCGAATCTTGCTCAAAGCGATGGGCGTAGCAACGCCATAAGCCCGTCTTCGCTAGACATTCCAGCGTCGAGGGCCGTTGCAGCCATACTTTGCTTCACTCATGGTGCCGCGCACGTCGCTCAGACGGGTTCCATGCCAAACGACGTTGATGGTTAGAGTGCGACCGTGTGAGACATCCGTTATCTCGCGCTCACCGGTTCCGCCCAAATCGCCGCGCAGCGCCGTGCCGAGCGGTAGATCGAGACCGCGCACGAGATGATAGATGCCGTATCGCGGAACGTTACCGTTGCTTGCGTCGATCGCATACGCTTCGTACCCGCAGCCATCGTTGTAACCGGGGCTGCCCGGCCCGAACGCGATCGTAGCGGAGGATAAGGAATGTGGAGCGCAACCGATTGCGCCGATGCATAGCAGCGCGGCAGCAGCGGCGAGCCGGTTTCGCGAGGACACGTTACGCGCGCCCCGTAAATTCCAATCGCGTTCCGAGCGGGTCCTCGAAGAAGATCGCTTTATACGTCGGATGGTCGCTCCGTTCGACGTTCTGGGCGCCGATGCGTTGGAGCATCGTCTGCAGCGTGTCGAGGGCGTTTACGTCGACTCGGAAAGCGATGCGGGTGTCGTTGTTGCGATGCAGCGGATTTTCGATCACCCCGAAAAAGCGGCGCGGTTTGGTCGGGTGATCCGGCTCGTAATATTCGACCGTGTTGTACGCGTCGAACTCGGTGTGCCACTCGCCCTCGGGGTCGACGTAGGCGTACCGCTTTTCGGTCAATCCGAGCGCGGGGAGAAGATCGTCGTAAAATGCTTCGACTGCCGGGAGCGAGCGCACCCGGCAGTCGACGTGATCGTAACCTAGGAATTCGACGGACATCAAATTCCTCGCCGCGCTAGTGTTTCGGCTTGATCGCCACGGCTTTGACGCCGTCGCTGGCATGCATCTCGAAACGCTTGAAATTGTCGAAGAAGAGTTGCGAGAGTTTGCGCGCTTGTTCGTCGTACGCGTTCTTGTCCGGCCACACGTTTCGTGGATTGAGCACGTCGCTCGGCACATCCGGAACGCTCGTGGGAACCATCAGCCCGAAAAACGGCTCTTTCTCGAAGTCCTTGGGAATGCGGCCTTCAATTGCAGCGTTGACCATCGCGCGGGTGTGTGCGATCGACATCCGCTTCCCGAC
>DASSZO010000032.1:0-2650 GCA_035702815.1 Candidatus Aquilonibacter sp.
TCATCGCCTCGCCAACGCATGAAGCATTCGTTGCGTGACGCGTCACGCGCGCAAAAACAGGGCCTTGAGATATTCGGTCTCCGGCATTGCCGGATGCACCGGATGATCCGGTCCGTGTCCATGACGCTCGAGCACCTGTAAGCGTCGCCCCGTCTCTTGGGCCGCATCGAGCGCAAGGCGCGACAAGCGCTCGGCCGGCAGATGATGGGAGCACGACGCGGTGATCAAAAATCCGTCCTCTTTGAGAAGACGAAACGCCGCTTCATGCAGGCGGCGATAATGGCGTTCGCCCGCCGGCGCGTCTTTACGGCGCTTGACGAGCGCAGGCGGATCGAGGATGACGACGTCGTAACGGCGGCGTTCCGCGTGCAATCCAGTCATTACCTCGAGCGCATCACCCACGAGACCGTCAATCTCACGCCCGATCCTGCGCGCATTGACATCGGCATATTCCAACGCCAGCTCCGATTGGTCGACGCATGTAACCTCGGACGCACCGGCGATGTATGCGCTGACACTCCAACTGCCGACGTACGAAAACACGTCGAGCACGCGGTCCCCAGGCTTCACGTACCGGCGCAAGCGCATGCGATTGTCGCGCTGGTCGTAAAAATAGCCGGTCTTCTGGCCGGCGCGCAGCGGCGCTTCGATCCGCATGTCGTTCTCGACGATCTCAATGCGATCGGGCACGTCTCCTAGGGCTTGATCGAGCGGCTCGATCCCTTCGAGCCCGCGGGTCGAGCCGGCGTTACGCAGCAGCAGCCCTTTGGGCGCGATCGCTTGCGTCAACGCGGTGATAAACGGCTCCCGCAACGCGAGCGCGCCCGCGGTATTAAGTTGCGCGACGCACACCTCGCCGTAGCGGTCGACGACGATGCCCGGCAAGCCGTCCGACTCTCCGTACACCATGCGATAATAAGGCGCCGCGTAGATTTTCTCGCGTAATTCGAGCGCGCGGGCGATTCGTTGCGCAAACCATTTGACGTCGATGCTCGCGCGCACGTCGCGCGTCAAGACACGCCCGGCGATGAGCGCATTCGGGTTGACGTACGCGAGGCCGACCGGGTTACGCCCGACGTCGACGACACGCGCGAGTTCGCCGGGCGAAAACGCCGATAGCGGCGTGGTTTGGGTGTCGACTTCGTTCGAAAATATCCAATTATGACCAAGGCGGACCCGACGGTCCGCCTTGGCAATGAGTCGCAGTTCGCGCACGGTTAGACTTTGCGCGAAATCGATTTGGCTTGCATGAAGAGCAGCAGATAATCGGGGCCGCCGGCTTTGCTATCGGTACCCGACATGTTGAATCCGCCGAAGGGATGCACGCCGACGAACGCACCGGTGCTCTTGCGGTTGAAGTATAGATTTCCGACGAAGAAATCTTCCTTTGCGCGTTCGATCTTCTGCTCGTCCGTCGTGTAGAGCGAACCGGTCAAACCGAATTCGGTGTTGTTCGCAATCTCCATCGCGTCATCGAAGTTCTTGGCCTTGATTACCGCGAGAACCGGGCCAAAAATCTCCTCTTGCGAGATGCGCGCCTGCGGATCGACGTCGGCAATCACGGTCGGTTCGAGGAAGTATCCCTTGTCGCCGACACGCTTGCCGCCCGCGATCAAACGGCCTTCCTTCTTTCCGATTTCGATGTACTCGCTGATCGACTTGAGGGCGCCTTCGTTCACGACCGGCCCCATGTAGTTCTTCGGATCCGACGGATCGCCGACCGTGATCTTCGCGACACGCGCCTTGAGTTTTTCGACAAACTCGTCGTAGATCGCTTCCTCGACGATCGCGCGCGAGCATGCCGAACACTTCTGCCCTTGGAAGCCGAACGCCGAAATTGCAACGCCTTCGACCGCCGCGTCGAGATTTGCATCGGCTGCGACGACGATGGAGTCTTTCCCGCCCATCTCGGCGACGACGCGTTTGATCCATTTTTGACCGGGCTGCGGTTTTGCCGCGAGCTCGTTGATGTGCAGACCGACTTCTTTGGAGCCCGTGAACGAGATGAACCGCACCTGCGGATGCGAGACGATCAGATCGCCGATGACGCTTCCGGAACCCGGGACGAAGTTCAATACGCCCTTCGGTAAGCCGATTTCATGCATCAAATCGACGAACCATGCGGCGATAATCGCAGAATCGCTCGAGGGCTTGAGGACGACGGTGTTCCCGCTCACGATCGCCGCGGCGGTCATGCCCATCATGATCGCGCCGGCAAAGTTCCATGGCGGAATCACGGCGCCGACACCGAGCGGAATGTATACCATCTCATTCTGCTCGCCGTCCATCGGCACGACCGGCTGCGGCTCGGCGTACCGGAGCGCCTCTCGTGCGTAGTATTCGAGAAAGTCGATTGCCTCGGCGATATCGCCGTCGGCCTCCGGCCAGCTCTTCCCGACCTCGAGAACGAGCAGCGCGTCGTAGTGGTACCGGCGCTGGCGCATCAGCTCGGCGGCCTTAAAGATGTAGGCGGCGCGCTCTTGGGGCGTCGTGCGCTTCCAGCTCTCGAAGGCGCGCGCCGCGGCTTCGATCGCCGCGTTCGCCTGCTCCTTCGATGCGGAGCTCGTCAGGCCGACGACCTCGTCGGGGTTGGCAGGGTTGAGCGAGCGGATCTTCTTCTCCGTCTCGATCTTCGCCCCGTCGATCACCA
>DASSZO010000028.1:0-32811 GCA_035702815.1 Candidatus Aquilonibacter sp.
ACTTCGTGCAGATAGACGTTTGGATAGAAGGCGCGGCCGTTTCCGATGCCGATGAAGGTCCCGATGATCACCGCCGTTCCGACGGCGGCAAGCGCCGACATACGGAACCGCTGCTCAGGAGCGCGTGCTGTCTCGCCGAAGTGCGCCACGCACCATGCGCACAGCATGCCGAACGCAAAAAGATCAACGAAGTTGGGCAGATTGCCGGAAAGCGCGTTCACAACTGCAGGCGCGAGAAACGTCGCGCGCCACATTCGCAGCGCCCACGAAAGGGCGATCAGCGCTAGCCCCGTCGCCCACGGGCGTCTTTTGAAGAGCCACCACAGGAGCGGGAATATTGCGTAGAACTCGGCCTCGATCGCGAGCGTCCACAGGACGCCGTTGATCGACGTGGCGGTGGAGGGCCACCACGTGTGAATAAAAAGCGCGTGCGTCACAAGCTCTGCAAGAATCGTTGCGTGCGAGCGCTCGACTGCGGCAAAGCCGACGGCATACGCGATGGCGATCGACAGGGCGTACGACGGTACGATCTTGATGAAGCGACGCCATGCGAAATGCGTCCACTGCGGCTCCGGTTGGTTCGCCCGCTGCGCGCGGACGAACGGAAAGACAATGACGAAGCCGCTGAGGAAGAAAAAGAGGTGTACGCCGAAGTTTCCGGTTTTGGGAAGAAACTGCAGCCACGGAACCGGCTCGCTGATGCCGCGCAGCACCCATAAGTGAAACCAGAGCACCTGAAGAATCGCGATGCCCCGCAGACCGTCCAGAACGCCCAGCCGTTCTTTCACGCTCGTTCGGTTCGACCGTCTTTGCCCGCTACCTACGGGCTCGGCGCGAGGGTGATCCGGATTTATGCTGCCATGCTTTGTGGAGTGTTGACGCGCGCGGCTTCGCGGGGAAGTACCCCGGCGAGTTTGCCGTAGAGTGAGATCGTTTCTCGCCGGTGGCCCGTGATGCGCTCGACTTCACGCGTGCTCTTGCCTTCACGCAGCAGGTCGAGAATTCGCTCCTGCTGCTCGACGGTGATCGTGTTCATAGCGATTTCTCTGACGGGGGCGTCGGGAAGACCTGCGCGCCCTGGCCGCTTTTGAAGCAAAGATACTGGAAATCCAGACGCGACGGCATTAGGGTTTCCCTATGGGACATTTGATACCAACCGTTCTCGAGGGCACCAGCCGCGGCGAACGCGCGTACGATCTGTATTCGCGGCTGCTGCGCGATCGGATCATTTTCGTGGGGGGAACGATCGATGATGCGCTCGCGAATCTCGTGATGGCGCAGCTGTTGTTTCTCGAGAAGGAAGACCCGGAAAAGGACATCGACATCTATATCAACAGCCCGGGCGGCAGCGTTACGGCGGCGTTGGCAATCTATGACACGATGGAGTTCGTCAAGCCGGAGATCGCGACGATCTGTTCGGGCTTTGCCGCGTCGGCTGCCACCGTGATTCTCGTCGGCGGCACCAAGGGCAAACGCATGGCCCTGCCGCGCAGCAAGATGCTGATTCATCAGCCGTGGATCGGGCAGATCGGCGGCCAGGTTACCGAAATCGAGATTCATGCTCGCGAGCTCATTCGGACGCGCTCGACGCTCGCACAGATTTACGCGGAAAGAACGGGACAGGCGGAAGAGAAAGTTCTGCGTGATCTCGATCGTGATTTCCACATGACAGCGGAAGAAGCACGATCGTACGGATTGATTGATACCGTCCTGGAAACCAACGGACGGCAGGCGGCCGCGTAGGTCGGAAGGTCGAGGCGTATCAGCGTGACGGTTGCTCGCTCGATAGCGAGCGCATCTGCATTGGGATCTCGGCGAGCAGTTCGCGAGCGAGAAATCCGATGCCGATGCGGTCGCCGAGCGCTGCGCCCGCGAGCGCGTGAAGCGAAACGCCCCACACGGCCGCCTGCAGCGCCGTCGCGCCGCGTGCAAGCAATCCGCCGAGGACGCCCGCGAGCACGTCACCGGATCCTGATGTTGCCAGCCCATCGTGGCCGAATTCGTTGACGTACAGCGTTCCGTCCGGTGCCGCAATGAACGTTTTCGCTCCCTTGAGGGTGACGACCGCGTTGAAGCGGCGCGACGTGTCGCGAGCGTAGCGCGCAGGATCCGCGGCGATCTCCTCCGCGTCGATATCGATGAGCGCTGAGAGCTCGTCGGCGTGAGGAGTGAGCACGGCGTTGCCATCGAGATGCGCCAGGAGCGATTCACACTGCTTACACGCAAAGAGCGCCGATGCGTCGAGCACCAGCGGCGTCGTCACTGCGGTTACGAGCGCTTTGACGAATGCACTGCACGCGTCGTTCGGAGCCATACCCGGACCCAAGACGAGCGCTTGCGCGGATCGCACGTACTGCGCGATCTCATCGACGCTTCGTAACGCCGGCGCGCCATCTTCCCGCTCTTCAAACGGCATAACCAGCGCCTCGGGAAGATCGACGGCGATGGCGATTGCTGCGCTTGCCGGTGCGGCGACTTGCAATTTTCCCGCGCCCGCGCGTAGGGCGGCATTCGCGGCGAGAAGCGCGGCGCCGGGAATCGTTCGCATTCCCGCCACGACGACGACGCGTCCGCGCTGCTCTTTACTCCCGCCGGGCGCCGTCGGGAGCGGCCAGCGCTCCAAGAGTTCGCGTGTGATCGTCTCACACGGTTCCGGCGGCATCGTTCCCTTTGGTTATGGTTGCGGAAAGCGCGCGCAGCGGCTCGGTATCGTTGAACCGCGTCAATGCCAGCGTCCCCGAGCGACCCTCATATTCGGTAAGCGAGCAATTCGCCAGATCGGTGCGCGCATCGATGGCGAGCAACTCAGCAACGCTGAGCTGTTCGAGCAGAAAGCGCAAACAGAACACGATCGCTTGATGCGTGACGATGAGCACGCGTTGAGCGGGCAACGTGTGCAGGCCGGCGACCACATCCGCTAGCCGGCGCGTCACGTCATACCAGCTTTCGCCATTGGGGGGGCGATAGCGAAACTTCCCTTCTTGGGCGCGTCGCACGACCTCTTGCGGACATCGTTCGCGAATGCCGCTCGCCGTTAGCCGATTGAGCACTCCCAGCGAGCGCTCGCGCAGCCGTTCATCCACGATCGGTTCTACGCGCGCCGTCCACTCGGCGCTCATGATGCGCGCGGTCTCGGTCGCGCGCAGATGCGGCGACGACCACACGACGGTCGGAGGATTGCCGCGAAACCAGACGCCAAGTGCGCGCGCCTGTTCCTCGCCGCGCGTCGTTAAGGGAACCGAGCGGTCGTCCGCGGCGACCTCGATCGTGTCGCGGGCCTGGAGGCGTGCGCGGATATTCGCGACGTTTCCGATGCTTTCGGCATGGCGAACGAGGTAGATGGATTGCGGCCACGGCGACGACATGCGTTATCCTTACCCATGCTGCTAGAGGTCGTACTGGAGAATCCCGTCCGGCCGCAAACGAAGCCCCTGCGTCAACGCGTGCGGTACGGCGCGCCCTGCGTGCATGATATGTTCAACCGGAACGCCCCCGCGCAACTCGGCCGCATCGGACATGAGACGGCGATGGCAGCGCCACCAGACTGATTCGGAACACATGATCGCGATCCGTAGCGATTGCGCGCGTTCCAAGAGCTCGGCGAACGGCTCCAGGAACTCGGGCGTTTGCATGTAGTCGGCGTATGCGCGAAACGCTTCGTTGCGGAGGGATCGATTCGGGCTGTCTGCATTCGCGCGGCGAAATCCGCCGAATTCCGGGTGCCATTCATAGGCGGCTCCGGAAAGCGCGGGCACCCACTCCGCCATCCGGTCGCTCCAGACGTGCGGGTGGGTGCGGCTTTTAGGGATTTTGCGAACGTCGATGACGACATCGAGAGCACGATCACGAATGAGCGACGCCAATTCGTCTTCGCTCGCGGTGCCGTGTCCGAACGTCCAGAGTGTCAATCGAGATGCGCCGATGCCTTTACGATGAACGCTTCAGCTTCGTCGCTGTAGGGCTTTTTGAAATCCGCCGGCCAATGCGTGCGGTCCGTCCACAGCTTATTGAGACCTTCGCTAATATCCGGATCGCCCTTGGTGAACTGCGCGATGAGCTCGCGCCATCGGCGCGCAAGCGCCTGTGCCGCCGGGCTCGACGGATCTTCCGTCTTGCATGCGGCTTCGACCTCGGCGATGAGTTGAGCCCAATCGCGTTGGCCCTTTTCGATAACGTCAGGCGGCGTCGTATCGCGAAGCTGCGCGAGTTTCTTGAGTCCCTCGGGTGAGTAGTAGTTTGCCGTCCAGCTAAAGTCGTTCTTCATTTTGAATGCCTCGATCACGTTCTGGACCGCGCGCCAGCGGGCGTCGTCATCGTCCTCACCGAGCAGCGTCTGCGCCTCGTCGATGGCCTCGAGCACTAGGTCGAGGCGTCGCCGCTCTTCGAGAATGATCGAACGCTGCACCGACAACGCCCGTTCGAGCGTCTGCGGCGGTCCGTCAAGAAGTTCTTTGATTTGATCGAGCGGGAGTCCGAGAAAACGTAACGCGAGGATCTGCTCCAGGCGCACGAGTTCGGGTTCTCCATAGAGACGATAGCCCGAGTCCGTTCGCGCGGTCGGCGCGAGCAGCCCCAGGCGATCGTAAAAATGCAGCGTGCGTACGGTGACGCCGGCCCTTCGGGCAAACGCCTTCGCTTGCAGCAATGCCGGTCTCTCCAGTGCTCTCACCCCGTCACGCTACGCTATGACGTAACGTCACGGTCAAGCGCAGCGCAATTACTGTTTTCCGATCCGTTCGTTCGCGTTGTTCATCAGGTAGATCTTGTCGGCGTGGCGGATTCCAAGCGCCTTTTGATCGTAGATGACGCCGACGTACTGGCCCGGCTTGATTTTCTTCATTTGATACGTGGTCTTGCCGTCCGCCGAGAACACCTGGTCGAACTTGGGAACCAGTTCGAAACTTAGCGTCTGTTTCGTCTTGGGATCTTGCACCTTGATATTGCTGGTCGATACGTGAACGGTGATGCCGTAGAAGGTGCTGGCCGCGAGGACCGATTGCGGCAGCACGGCGGAGATGATGAGAGCAAGCGCGGCGCAGCCGCGTACGATGACGTTTCGCATACCGTATCGTATTACCCAAGGGATGGGATCTCTTTTCGACACCTTGCCTAGCGAGGCAACCCTCTTCGCCGACGGCGGCTCACGAGGCAATCCGGGACCGGCCGCCAGCGGCGCGGTGATCGTCGACCCGGGGGGCCAGGTCCTCGACGAGGTGGGACGCTATCTGGGACGGGCGACCAACAACGTGGCGGAGTGGACGGCTCTGATCATCGGGCTCGAGCGGGCCAAGGAACGCGGTATCCGCCGTCTTGCCATCCGAATGGATTCGGAATTGGTCGTCAAGCAGATGCGGGGCGAGTACCGGGTCAAGCACGTCGATCTGCAGCCGCTTCACGCGCGGGCCAAGGCGCTCTTACGCGGCTTCGAGCACGTCGATCTGCAGCACGTGCGCCGGAAAGAGAATGCGCTTGCCGATCGCCTGGTCAACGACGTTCTTGACCAGGAAGCTGCGGCGTCGGCTCCGTAGGCTCGCCGGATGCGCCGTAGCCAAGTCGTCCCCGTCGCGATTCTGCTGTTCACCATCTTCATGGCGGTCACCGGATACTTCATCTATTGGCACGATGAAACGGCGCGCGTGGAAAAAGTGGCACAGATCCACAAGGCGCGCAGCGAAATTTACACGCATCTGCTCATCCGTTACGACAAGCCGCCGGTGTACGAAGAAGAGTACCGGATGCAAGACGTGGAGGGAAAGTCGACCTTCACCTATCGCATCCGCTCCTACGCCGGTAAACAGATATCGATCACCGCTCCGCCCGGGCCGATGTACGACGTGAGCTTCTTTTACGGTAAGCTCGATCAGGATGGCGTCTGGCAAATCGTCAACCAGCCTCCGCGCGGCAATACCTCAATTCACTACACGGTTTACGTAAAGCAGCTCGTCGACTTCAAACAAGGTGAGCGCACGGTCACGTTTACGGATCCGCATTGGTGGGCGACGACGGCCGGACGTCAATACAGTATCGACCTTTCCAAGAATAGCCCCAAGGATCTGCTCAAGATGAATAGCACGACGCTGGCCGATCCGCGCTACCAGACGATCGTCAACGATTTTCGTGCCTTCGGGCCCGAGTCGTTCCGTAAGCGGATTGCTGCGGCACGCGCCTCCATGGGGCTCTAGCGTGGTACGTGCGGGGGTCGCGCGTTTCGCCGTTCGCGGAGTGCTCGTCGCGGCATTGCTCGGCTTCATCGGTTTTGCTGCGTATGAAATCCTCGAAAACCCGAGCAATCAAATCTTCGGAAGAACCGTCGTAAGCGGACCGCGCAACGAACGGGTCGTGGCATTGACCTACGATGACGGGCCGAACCCCCCGTACACCGACGAGATTCTCGACGTTCTGCAGCAAGAACACGTGCACGCAACGTTCTTCGTCGTCGGGCGTGCTGCGGCAGCCTACCCTTCGGTACTCGAGCGCGAAGCACGTGACGGAGATGCGATCGGCAATCACACCTGGAGTCACGAGCATTTGATCGTGATGGATGCCGCTGCGGTTCGGAAAAGTTTAAAGAAGACCGATGCTGCGATCTACGCGGCGACTCACGAGCACACCCGTCTGATGCGTCCGCCGTTCGGCGCGCGGGATTGGCTTGTACTGGATCAAGCCCGGCGCATGGGGTACACGCCGGTCATGTGGTCGGTTCCGCTCGCGCACGACTGGGAAAATCCGCCTCCCGCGGTTATCGCTCAACGCATTTTGCCCAAAGTGCAGGACGGCTCGATCATCGTGCTCCACGACGGCAATCGCGGGATGCTGTGTGGGCGCAACGCCATTCCGGTTCGCGTTTGCGACCGCCGCAACGACATCGAAGCGACCCGGCTGATCGTCGAAGCGCTCAAACGTGAAGGCTATCGTTTCGTGACCGTTCCCGAGTTGCTGGCTACGCGTAGACTCGCCCGTCGAAACGAATGAAACCGTCCGGATGCCGGTGATCGGGATCGTGATGCGTCCAGTGGATGATCGGGCCGCGTCCCGCGTCGTGAACGAGGTCGCCGCGCACTTCGATGCGATCGCCGGTGTGCACCGGCACTCGCGGCGCGATGTCGACGTTGTCGATCACCTCGACTTTCCCGCGTTGGGTGTTCAGCGCGAACTGTTCGTGTTCGCAGCGCGTGCGGGTTCCGAAGAAATACGTCGGTTCGGACGCGACGGTTCCGGTCAAATCGGTCATCGGTTGCCCCCCTTGCCGCGCATATCACGCGCTCGACTTGGGAAAGCAAGCCGTAGATGAGGACGATCGTCACGGAACGTCTCCGGCTGGTCCCCGTAACGTTGGACAATGCCGACCAGCTCTGGAGCGTGCTGCAGCAGCCCGACCTTCGTGAGTACCAAGATCTGCCTGACGTCGACCGTGCGCAATTTCGCCGTATGGTGGCGGCGCGTCCCCGGCTCTTACAGCGCGGATCGTGGGGCCGCTTCGAGTGGCTGCTGCATCTGATCGACGATCCGGCCGCGATCGGGTGGGCCTCGCTCCGGATCGCCGAGCGCTCGACGACCATGGGCGAAGTCGGCTATAGCGTCGTGCGCGAGCAGCGCGGGCGCGGCTATGCGAGCGAGGCGTTACGAGGCATCGTCGCCGACGCATTCGGGCGCCTCGAGATGCGCAAGATGCGCGCGTACTGCGTCCCCGGTAACGTTGCGTCACGCAAGGTCCTGCAAAACGCAGGCTTCGAGGAGGACGGCGTCCTTCCGCATGGGGCGACCGTTCACGGAAAGCCGGTCGACGTGTTGGGATTCGTGCTCGAACGGGTTCGCTGGCAGGAACTCGCGTCAGCCTAGCCTACGCTTGGGGGCAATGGTCAAGCCGTTTTGGCGAGAGCGCGCGTTTTTCGTCGTGCTCGTTGCCGCATTGCTCTTTGCAGCAATCTACGTCGCACTCGATTTCAACCGGCTATACGCTTTGCGCGTCGGATCGAATACTGGAAGTTACCTTCAGGCTGCGCTGCATTTCTTGCACACCGGATCGTCGGATAACTTCGGCGACTGGCATCCCGAGCTGACGATCCACGATCAGTGGACGATGCTGCTGCTCGTCCCGTTCGTCGCGCTTTTCCCCCGGCCGGAAACCGTCATCGTGATCCAAGTCATCGCACTGTCGCTGACCGCGCCGGCAGCCTACGTGTTGTTGCGAATGTGGGGCGCAAAACCCGGCACCGCTGCTGCGCTCGCGATCGCCTTTCTCTGCACGCCTTCCATGCAAGGATTCGCGTACAACGAGTTCGTCCCGTTGGATTTCGTCCCGTTCCTAAGTTGTTTGCTGATGATCGCGCTGCGGCGGGAAGCTTTGCTTTGGATCGCGGTCATGGCCACGCTGCTCTGCGGGACCAAAGAAGACGTCGGCTTATTCATCGCGTGGTTCGCGGTATGGTACGCGCTCTTGCGCAATCGGCGCATCGGCGCTACGATCGCGGCGGTTGTAATCGCGCAACTCGCGGTGTTCTATGCGATCGACGCCGTCAAAGGAACGCATACGCTGCATCCGGGCTACGGACTGCACGATCCGCATTGGCCGGCGCAACTCGCCTTCACGCTTGAGATGCTTGCACCGTTCGCATTTGCGCCGCTTGCCGTGGGGTGGCGCATCGTGCTCGCCGCGCCGCTTGCAGCCGAACTCTTCCTCGCGCAAGGATGGGCGTTTCCATTGGGGCAGGCCGGTAACTACTACACGATCCCGTTTGTGATCGTGATCGCGCTGGCCGCCTGGGGCGTGCTTTCGTCGCGCGAACGCTGGGCGCGCATCGCGGTCGGATGCACCGCCGTGATGGCCCTGTTTTTCAATACGACCGTCCTGCACTTCGGTCGTCACCCATTTCCCGTCGATCCGCAGTATGCGGCGGCGAGAAGCTGGGCGACCTCCAACCGGGCGGTCGCGTTTCCGTGTGAAGATCAGGGCGCATTCGTCGTTGCCGCCGCGAACCCGAACGCCAAACTCGTCGGTTGCGACAGCGCGAGCGCACCCAGCCACCTGCGCGGCGCGTGGAGTGCGGAGGCGCTCAATAGCAGCGCGGCGTGGACGCGAGGGGCCGGCGGCTAAGCGCGTACGAGGCGCGAGAAGAGCGCGAGATGCTCGTCGACCGAGCGCTCCCAGGTAAAGCGCCTCGCACGCTCGATTCCGGCGACGCTGAGGCGCCGGCGCAGCGACTCGTCGTCGGCGACCTGTCGTAATGCGGCGGCCCACTCGCGCGGGTCGTCCGGCTGGGCGTAGAGTGCGGCGTCTGCACCGATCTCAGGCAGACAACTCGCGTCGGATGCAACGACCGGCGTGCCGCACGCCATTGCCTCGATGAGCGGCATTCCGAACGTCTCATGGTACGACGGCACTGCGAGGGCAAGTGCGCCGCGGTAGAGCGCGCGCAAGACCACGTTTTCGCGAGTGGTCAGATCGTCGCCGACTTCGCCTGCATAGACGACACGCTCGAGATGCGGGTTGCGCGAACCGGCGACAACGATCGCCGGACCGTCGGCGTCCGGCCACGCAGCTCGATGGGCGTCGTAGAGGATGCTGAAATTCTTGCGCCGCTCGCCGAGCGGGTCGCCGACGAAGAGGATATAGGGCGGCGCAACCGCCGCCGGCAGTGCGTCTGCCGGCCCCGGCGTGAATGTCGGTTCGACCCCGTGATAGATCACATGCACGCGCTCAGGATCGATGTCGAACACGTCGACGATCTCGCGTTTCCCGAACTCCGAGGGCGTGATGAACGCCGTTGCGGTGCGCGCCGACAGCAAGAACGGCTCTTGTGCAGAGGCTCGCGCGCGTGCGTCCTCGGGCGGAAAACGAAAGGGCACCGCGTCATGCATGGTGACGACGCTGGGCACGACGGGCGTGAAGAACGTCCCGTTTGCCGGGTGCCAGATGAGGTCGTCCCGCCGGGCATCGGCGCGACGGGCGAGTCGAAAGTCCGGCGATTCAAGTGCATCGGCCAGCGCGCGCTTGCGAAGAAATGGGAGCAGCTCGGGCAGAAGCAAAGTGAGCTGTACATCGGGGCGGCCCGCAAGACGGCGAAGAATCGCGCGCTCGTACCGGCCGATGCCGCGGGTATCTTGCGCGACGACGCGCGCGTCGACGGCGAGCGAGAGCGGCTTCACGTGCGCCCGTTTCGTAGAAAAGGGGCGCTATTCCGCCCGGCGAACCGCGCCAGTCGTGCAATCGAAGATCGCGGCGCATCTGATCGTCGGCCCGCGTCCCGAACCGTTTCTCGGTCCGCTCTTGTCGTCGCTCGAGCGCGTCGCCGACGTTCTGATCGTCAACGACAACGGGCCGCAAGCGTCTCCGCACGCCGAAGCGCTAGCGCAAAGCGCATTCGCCCGCAGCGGCGCGATGCTCGTCGACCGAACCCCGTTCACGTCGTTCTCCGACGCGCGCAACGTCTGCATGCGTCTCCATGCCGAGCGCGTGCGCGCTCCGTGGATCGCCTTCATCGACGCCGACGAAGTACACGGCGAGGCCGTCGAGTTAGTTGCTCGCCATCTGGATCTCGTGCCCCCGGAGATCGGCGCGGTCGACGCGTACACATGGCATTTCTTCGGCTCGTTCGACTGGTACACGTCGATCGAACGCCGCATGATGTTCTTTCGCTTCAACGATGACGTTCGCTGGATCAACCCGGTGCACGAACAGCTCGTCGGTATCCCGTCGCAACGAATCGCGCTGCCGTACGTGTACGCGCACTACGGGCATACGCTCGATCCGCGCCGCCACGCCGAGAAGGGGCGCCAGTACTCGCACCTCGGCGCGCCCGGTGATATCTTGAGCGAGGACGAGCTCGACGACATCGACGTGCGCAGCTACTATGCCGAGTATTTCCCGCGCTTGCTCCCGTTTCGCGGCGAGCATCCACACGCGGCGCTTCCGGTGATCGCCGAGCTGCGCCGCGGGCTGGCGCCGCTCTACGCGCTCACCGATCGCATCGCGCGCGAGCAGCCGCTCCCGGTCAAGATACGCAACGCGGTGCGCGCCGCAAATTACGCGCAGCGATGGCGGCTGCGGATCCTCAATCCTCTAGCCGCCAAGCTCATGCGTCGTTAGTTACTCGGCCGCCATCGCCATCGCGGGCGCGCCGCCCGCTCGCGGTTTGACCTTGATGAGGAAGACGAGCGGCGTGGCGATGACGAAGATGATTGCGGTCAGGCGGAAGAGGTAGTCGTATGCGATCATCGCCGACTGTTGTGCGACCATCTGCGTCAGCACCGAGACCGAGTACCCGTGGGTTTGCGTAATCCCGGAAGCCAACACGTTCCACGCCACCGCACTTTGATGCGTGAGCAGCGTGGTGAGGATCGCGATGCCGAAGCTGCCGCCGAGTTGCCGGATGAGCGTGTTTACGCCCGTTGCGCCGGACATTTCGCCGATCGGTACGTCGCCCAGCGTCACCGTCGACAGTGGCACGAATAGAAATCCTAAGCCGAACCCCTGGACGAGGCGCGGCCAAAAGACGTCCCAATACCCAGCCTGCGCGTTGAGATTCCCGAGCCACCAACACGAATAGGCAAAGATGAACATGCCGAATGCGATCGAGAGCCGCGCGTCGACCTTGTTGAGTATTCGCCCGATGATGACCATGCTCAATGCCGTCGACAGTGCGCCGGGCAGCAGCGCTAGGCCGGTATCGAACGCGGTAAGGTTCAGAATCGTTTGAAAGAAGAGCGGCAGAATCAGCGCCGTTCCAAAGAGCCCAAAGCCGGTGATGATGCCGATTATCTGTCCGATCGTAAACGAGCGAAACCGGAAGACGCGCAAGTCGACGAGCGGATGGCGTTCTCGCAACATCCTCCAGATAAACAGCGTAAGGGTGACGACCGCGACGACGGTTAGAATGGTGATCGTTTGCGAAGAGTACCACTCGTCGTGCTCGCCGCGCTCGAGGACGTATTGCAACGAAGCAAGCCCAGACGTCAAAAGTCCCAGTCCGAACCAATCGATGCCCGACTTCGGTTTCGCAATGTACTTCGGATTCGGAATGAACATCATCGTCATGATGAAGGCGATCACGCCGATAGGGATATTGATGTAAAAGATCAAGGGCCACGTAGCGTTGTCGACGATGTAGCCGCCAAGCGTCGGACCCACGGCGGGACCGACCATGGCACCGAGTCCGAAGATGGCCATCGCCGAACCGCGACGCTCCGGAGGATACGTTTCGAACAGCAATGCCTGCGCGGTCGGCTGCAGTGCGCCGCCGCCGATGCCCTGGATCACTCGATAGATGATTAGTTGGGTAATGCTCGTCGCGGTGCCGCATAAGAACGACGCGATGGTAAAGAGCGCGAGCGATGCGGCGTAAAAATGCTTTCTTCCGAGGTATGCAGTCAGCCATCCGTTTAGCGGCATGATGCACACGTTGGAGAGAATGTAACCGGTCGCGACCCACGAAACCTCGTCGACCGATGCGCCCAGGTTGCCGCCGATCGTATTGAGGGCAACATTGACGATGGTCGCATCGATGATCGCCATGATCATACCGAGCATGACGGTAATCGTGATAAGTGCGACGGGTGGATCATGCCGCGCGGCAAACGGATTCGACATCTGCGTTCTTAACCTGCTAACTATCTACCGGGTTTCGATTCGGATAGCCTTCTTTTCCCTACATGGAGACGACGATGGAAGACACTGCGACAATTGACGTAATTGCAATGAACCTTACGATGGCGGCGCTCGAGCCGTGGCTCAAGAACGTCGATGCAAATCGACGCGGCGAAGAGCTGGGGCGCGAGATCGGCGCAATGTATCGCGAGATCTATTCCGCCGTCGCTGAAATGGTTTCGGCCGGTGAAGAAGACGAAGACGACGAGTTCGACGACGAGGACGAAGAAGAAGGCGATTAAGCCGGCGATCCGTTTCCCGAACGCGGCAGTGCAATCGTGACGACTGCGCCGCCGCGATCGCTATTTGCCAGCGCGAGCGACCCACCGTTTGCCTCGACGAGGACGGTCGCGATCGAGAGCCCGAGGCCCGTTCCGCCGCGTGAACGTGACGTGTCGCCGCGCCAGAAGCGCTCGGTCGCGTGCGCGAGGGCTTGTTGCGAAAAACCGGGGCCCCGATCCATCACGTGGATCCGAAGCGCCGCCTCATCGTCGTCCAACGCAACGTCAATGGCGCCGCCGCCGTGTGTGAGCGCGTTGTGCAAAACGGCGATGAGCGCCCGCTCGAGCGATCGTGCGTCAGCCTCGACGACGGTCTTTCGCGCCCGGTTGTTCACGCAGAGGCGAGCGGCAGCCGGCTGCAGGCGCGATGTTACGGTCGAAAGCAGCTCTGCGGCATCGACCGGTGTCACGTGTGCCGGCGCGGGCCGTCGCATCGTTTGGAGGAGGTCGTCGACGATCGCTTCGAGCCGCGTGGTTTCACGGCCGATCGATTCGAGTGCCGCTCGGTAGTCGTGCGGGGCACGTTCGCGCCGAAGCGCCAGATCGGTTTCCGCCCGCACGACGGCGAGCGGCGCGCGCAGTTCGTGCGATGCGTCGCCCACGAAGCGCCGCTCGGCTTCGAAGGACCGCTCGAGACGCTCGAGCATTCGATCGAACGAGGCGCACAGGCGCGCGAGTTCATCGCGCCCTTGTGCATTGAGGCGCTGCGAAAGATCCGATCCTTCGATGCGCTCGGCAAGCGCGGCGATCCGTTCGATCGGCACCAGGGCCGCGCGTGCGTAGCGTCCCGAGAACACGAAGGTGAGCGATGCGAGGAGCACGCCGGTGACGATGAACGCGATGACGGCGGTCCGCCGGACCGTTACGATCCAGCCCGCATTGCGCCACGCAACGACAAAGCCCAGATCGTGTCCGTTATGCAGCGATGCTGCGCGGGCGAATCGTAGCGCTTGTGCGTCCGTTCCGGTGGGGATCGTTTCGCCGAAGAGAAGCCTTCCGCCGGGCGTAAAAACGCCGAGGTGTTCGTCGCCTCCGTGCAGGGCGTTGAACTGGGCGACGTCATCGGCGTCGACGGCGGCGTGCCCACGATCGTCGTCGACGATGTCGGACGCTGCACGCGCGAGCGTCGTGAGCTTTGCGTCCATCTCCGTTCGGAGCGAACCTTCCAACACGGCGATCGACGCGATGCCGAAGATCAGATAGCCCGCCGCGAGCAGCGCGGTCATCGCGAAGGCGAGTCGCCGGCGAAACGTCACGACGCGGCGCTCAAGCGAAAGCCGATACCGCGCACCGTGTGCAGCAGCGGCGCTTCGCCGGTTGCGCTGAGCTTGACCCGCAAGCGGCGGGCATAGACGTCAAGGACGTTCGATTCCGGATCGGCCTCACGGTCCCAGACGGCGTTAAAGAGCGTTTCGCGCGTTACGGTCCGGCCGGCGTTTCGAATCAGCATCTCCAGCATCGCGATTTCTTTGGAGGTCAGTGCAAGCGCACGATCGCCGCGGCGCGCTTGCCGGCTGCGCCGGTCGAAGACGAGATCTCCGCACGAGAGAAGATCGCCCGTCCACGTTGGCGGGCGTCGAGAAAGCGAGCGGAGCCGCGCGTGAAGCTCTTCGAGCGCAAACGGTTTGCGCATGTAGTCGTCGGCCCCCGCATCGAGTCCGGCGACGACGTCGAGCGCATCGATTCGCGCGGTCAAAATAAGCACGGGCAGTCGAAAGCCGCGAGCGCGAATATCGCGCAACACGACCAGTCCGTCAGCGTGAGGAAGATTCACATCGAGAATAAGAGCGTCGTAACAGGTTGCCGCGAGAAAATCGCAGCAGCACCGGCCGTCGGGAAGTCCGTCGGCGACATGGCCTTCTTCTTGAAGACCGCGAACGATCAGACGCCGTAACGTCGAGTCATCCTCGACCACGAGAACGCGCATAGCATGCACATACTTCTCGCAGATCGTGCGCCGTCATTCCGGCGATTAAGGCTTTAATCTGTTCTAAATGAACGTGCATCGATTATATGCCGTCGATATGACACGTACATGAAATGCGAAAACATATATCGCGTTAATCGACGCATAAATCAATCATAAGCTCCATTTCGTACTTCTCAGAACGACAACCCACACCCCGACCACAATGGAGTATATACTTCCGATGCTTTCTCGCATCATCACGGGCCTGTTGGCGCTCGTCGTCGCGGCAGCGCCGCTCGGCGCCGGCGCGCAGTCGCAGAGTGCGACGATCACCGGTCGCATCTTAGACGTGTCGCAAGGTTTAGCAATTCCCGCGGCTTCGGTCCAGCTCGAACAGGGGCAGAAAACGATTGCCAATGCGACCACGGATGCAAACGGAACGTTCACGTTTTCCGACGTTGCGCCCGCCGAATACTCGCTGCTCGTCGTCGCGCGCGGATACGTCTCGACGCGCGTGCCGTCGCTCATCGTCCTTGGCGGGCAGACGACGCAGCTCCAGACGGCGATGATCCGTTCGGAATCTACGACCACGACCCTTAAGGAAATCGGACGCGTCGTCGTTGCCAGCCGCGAGGCATTGCAGGCAACGACGACCATCAACCAGAGCGTCAATCCCGCCGCGATTCAGGACTACGGATATACGCGCGCTTCGGACGTTCTGACGACGATCCCCGGCGTCAACACCTGGCACACGAGCTCATCGGTGGGCGACGACGTCAACGTCAGCATTCGCGGCTTCGATGCATCCGAGACGGCGACGCTCCTCGACGGACATCCGATCGGGCCGATTGGTGCATTCGGCAACGGCTTCAATTACAAGGTGTCGCCGTTCTGGGGCATCTCCAACATGAACGTCATCTTCGGGTCGGGTGCGGCCGGCCTGTACGGCGCCTCCACGATTGCGGGCGCCGTCAACTTTGAAACGCTCAATCCCACGCGGACGCGTCACGCGGATTTCGAGCAGGGCATCGGCAACAACGGCCACTCGTTGAGCGGATTCACGGCAACGGGCGAGCTGGGCAAGCTCGGCTACGCCGTCGCCGGTGCGGTGCAGGGCACCTACGGTCAGTTCATTCCGGCGAACAGGACACAGACCGCGAACCTCGCGGCAAGCCAAGTCTACAGCGATCCCACGCAGCCCAATCTGGCGATCCCGGATCTGACTGCCGCCAACGTTGCCGCCAACACCTACAACGTTACCGGTGACTATCTGCAGAAGAACGCCTTGCTCAAGCTCGACTATCAGTTCTCGTCGAAGACGCAGGTGCTTGCGACGGCCACGAATTGGCAAACGTGGAACGATAAGACCGGCGAGGGCGACAACGATTATCTGCCCTACGGCTACGTGCTCAACACCGCTCAAGGTCTGGCGGGCCAGAATTTTCAATTGCCCAACGGTTCGCAGACGGCGTGCTCGTCATCGACGATCGCCGTTCTCAATGACTCCCCGGCAAACTACGCGTGCATGACGCCCGCGCAGTACGCCTCGGCGTTCTCGGGCCCCGCGGGCGGCGGCACGGGACGGTGGAATGCCAGCCGTCTGCAAGACTATCATGCCCGCGTGACGCAGCAAATCGGCAAGAGCCAGTTTATCGTCGACGGTTTTGTCGACAATTTCACGTCCGACGAGCACAAGTCGCCGGCCGGCCCGTTCTATTTCGATACGTACACGACCCATGGCGTGTTGCTCTCGGATGAATTCGGTTTCGGTAAGAACAACGACGTGACGCTGGGTTGGTACACGCAGCATCAACTGCACAACGCGACCAAGACCTTCGTTCCAAACGGGACGTTCGGTCTTACCTCGAACAGCTACTTTCTGCGCGACAACTGGACGCCGAACTTGAAGTTCAGCGCGTTTGCCGATCTGTGGTATCAGTACTCCTATAACACCCGGCAGAACAACTTCGACCCGCGACTCTCGCTCGTCTATCGCCCCACCGGACGTGACGTCGTACGCGTGACCGGCGGCCGCGCATATAGCGAGCCCGAGCCGTCGCTCGTCGCCGCGTTCGCTCCGTCGCTCGGCGCACCCCTGAGCATCAATCCGGTCTGCGCGCCCGGCGCTCTCAACTCGGTCGGAACGGTTCCCAACACGCAGCTTCGCACCGAGAGTGCCGTCGATGAAGAAGTTGCATACGGCCACCGCTTCAACGCGTCGACCGTCGTGCAGCTAGACTTCTATAACGCGAACGAGCAGAATCCGATTCTATCGGGCAACGTTCCGCTCAGTGCGTACGGCCAGGGAATTCCGCTCCTGCAAGCGCCGGATCCGAACAATCCGGGCAACACGCTCGAACAGAGCTTTCTCCAGCGCATTGCAAGCCAATGCGGCGGCAATCCGACCGCCGCCGCGCTCGGTTGGACGCAGACGACGAATGCGGGCACGGCACGTTATCAGGGCTTCGACCTCAACGGAACGATCGGGATCGTTCGCAACCTGGTTCTCGGCGTCGACTACGGAACGCAGTCCGCGCAGTATCAGGGCGTTCCGATCGCGATCCAACAAAACAACGCCCAACTCATCAATGGCGGTCAGTTCGTTCAGGTGCCCTTGCATAAAGGGAACGTGTCGCTCACGTATGCGAACGCGAGCGGTCTGCATGCATCGATGGAAGGCGTGTACGTCGGTGCCAACAACTGGCTCAACCGCGGCGCCTTCTGGTATGCCAACGCCGCGATCTCCCAGACCACCGGTCCGGTCACGGTGAGCGCCGGCGTCAATAACGTGTTCAACAGTGCCGCCTCGCAGTGGGGCTATGTCGGATACGGCGTGATGCAACCGCAGAATCAGTTCGGGACCGCGACCAATGCCTTTGATCAGGGAACCGAGCTGTTCGGACTTCCGTTCCGTCAGTTCTTCTTGACTGCGTCGATCAAGGTCTAAGGCATGGCGTTACTTCGGCGCGAGCCACAACAGGCTCGCGCCGAAGACGACCAACGCGACGAAGAAGATCATCGCGGTGAAGGCCATAACGCGCCGTAGCCCGATCCCGGCAATTGCGAGAATCGGTAAACACCAAAACGGCTGAATCATATTGGCGACTTCCTCACCGATGGCAACGCCCATCGCCGTCGCCGCTTGCGAAGCGCCGAGCTTTGCCGCCGCGGGAACGACGAACGGCCCTTGAACGGCCCAATGACCACCCCCGCTTGGGACGAAGAGCGAGATGACGACGCTTGAAAGATAGCTCCAAAACGGGAGCGTCCCCGCGGTTGAAAAGCTGACGAACCACGCGGCAATGACGGCGGCGAGTCCCGTTCCCGTCATCATTCCCATAATGCCGCCGTAGAGCGGATACTGAATGAGCAGCGGACCCGTGACCCGAGCGGCGTCGTTGATCGCGCGAACGTACGCGACCGGCGTCCAGTGCAGCAGCAATCCCAGCAGCAAGAAGATGAAGATCACGCTCTGGATCGGCAGCGAAAAACCGTGGCGGCTCCACGTAACAATGAGGTACGCGAATCCGCTCACGACGAGCGCAAGGTTGAGAATCCACGCGCCGTCGAGACGCGCGCCGAG
This sequence comes from Candidatus Aquilonibacter sp., assembly GCA_035702815.1. GTDB lineage: Bacteria > Vulcanimicrobiota > Vulcanimicrobiia > Vulcanimicrobiales > Vulcanimicrobiaceae > JAMXLG01. Next base: position 18,417 of record DASSZO010000028.1, read on the forward strand.
CGTCGCCGCTGCCGGGGCGGCGGGTTGGTATTCCTCGTCGGGTGGAAACGTTGCAACGATGCGATCCTCGGCGCGCGGCTCAAATGCGATGAAAAGCATCGGCACGATCGCGAGTAGCACGAGCACGGGCACGAGATTGAATCGCGTAAAGATTGTTTGCGAGAGCGGCAAGACCGTTCCGGTGAGCGACTGCACGATGTTCAGTTTACTTCCCGGCGTCGCTTGAGCGAGAGCGATCGAACTCGAGAGACCGCTCGCCCAAATCAAAAAGCCGCCGTATGCCGCCGCGACGAGCCAGCCGAAATCGATCGTGACCCGTCGTGCGATCGTGCGCGCGAGCAGTCCCGCGACGACCAGGCCGAATCCCCAATTGAGCCAACAGGCGACGGCCGAGACGAGAAAGGTCACGACGACCGCGGAACGCGTCGTCGAAACCCGGCTCGCGATCGCCTGCAGCGCGCGTTCGATCGGCCTGCTGCTCGCAAGGGCGTATCCCGTGACGAGAATCAGAATCATCTGAAGTGCGAACTCGAAAATGTCGAAGATGCCCTTGTACCACGCGCCCGCAATATCGGTGAAGCTGTGGTGCGGTGCGAAGACGAGTGCCAGCGCAGCGGTCATCAGGCTGAGCAGGACCGCAAAGACGTACGGGTCCGGTACGGCATATTCGAAGACGCGGACGAAGAAGCCGGAGATCGATCGCATGTGGTATCCTCTAGGTCATGCTTGCTCTCGTGTACGACCGCTTCGGCGAACCGGTAGATGTTGTCATTCCGCGCGATCTGCCCAAGCCGCAGCCCGGCCCAGGCCAGGTTCGGATGCGGATGCTTCGCGCGCCGATCCACAACCACGATCTCGCGACGATTCGCGGGGTCTATGGTTACCGGCCGGAGCTTCCCGCAGTGGGCGGAAGTGAATTCGTCGGGGTCGTGGACGCGCTCGGCGAGGGCGTGACCGGCGTGCCGGTCGGAGCTCGGGCGTCGGGTTCGGGACGCGCGATGTGGGCCGAGTACGTCGTGATGCCTGCCGCGGCTATGGTGCCGATTCCCGATGCGATTTCGGACGACGCGGCCTCACAATTACTGGCGATGCCGCTTTCGGCCGTGGTGTTGTTCGATACGCTACGGCTCGAACCGGGGATGTGGATCGCGCAGAACGCGGCGGGCGGCGCGGTCGGGCGCATTCTCATGCAACTCGCGCAAGAAAGCGGCGTCGAACTCGTCAACCTCGTGCGCAGTGAGGGAGCCGCCAAAGCGCTTCGCCAACACGGCGCGCGCCATGTGATCGTGACCGCGGGCGACGACTGGCAGGCGCAAGCGCGCGCGCTGACCGGAGGAAAGGGCTTCGCGCGCATCGTCGATTCCGTTGCGGGACCGCAGACGCTCGAGCTCCAGCGATTGCTCGCGCCGTTCGGCCAGATCATCGTCTTTGGCGGGCTCTCCGGTTCGGCAATCAAACTCGATCCGAGCTTGATGATTTCGCTCGAGTGCAGCGTGCGCGGATTTTGGATGTCCGCGTGGATGCAACGCGCACCGCAAGAGGAGCGGCTCCGCGCGATGCAGCGCGTCTTTGAGCTGGCACTGTCGGGCCGGCTGCCGCTGCCCGTCGAAGCCGTCTATCCGCTCAACGATGCGGCGTCCGCACTGCGCGCGGCAGAAACGCCCGGCCGATCGGGGAAAGTGCTCTTCTCGACGTAAGCGCAGAGCAGGTTGATCATCGCCATCTGCTCGGGCGACGTGCAGGCGACTTCGAGAAGCCGCGGATTGCAGACCAGGACCGCGAGCGCGCGGGCGCGCGAGATCGCCACATTGAATCGATTGCGCTCGAACAAGAATTCGAGGTCGCGCGGAACGTCATCGCCGCTTGACGTGGCCATCGAGTAGAAAACCACTGCGGCTTCTTGGCCTTGGAAGCGATCGACGGTTCCCACCGGAACCCCGAATCCGGCGTCGGCAAGGTACCGCTCTAAGACACGACGCTGCGCGTTGTACGGCGTCACGACGATGATGTCGCTGTCTTTCATCCGTCGCGAGATCCCCGCGTCGTCACTGACTCGTCCCTCACGCAGCGCTGCAATCTCGTGCACGATACGCTGCGCTTCCTCAACGGAACTTGCGCTATTACCCGCGTGGTCCACGGGAAGAAAACGAAGGCCGCTCCCGTGTAGTCCCGCGCTTTCCACCGCATGGCGAATCGTCTGCGGCGCCGCGAGCAGACGTCCGTCGTACATGGTGGTCGAAATGAAGTCGCAGATCTGCGGATGCATGCGGTAACTGCGGTCGAGAAAGATTCCTCGCTGCGCCGAGATCGTCGGGTCGTCGCCGAGCAGGTGCTCGAGCACGGACCACGCGGCCCGGTATGGATGCGATCCTTGGCTTACGTGTGCGAGTTGCGACGGGTCCCCGAGCAAAACCACGTTCTTGGCACAGCCGGCGATGGCGAGCGCATCGGCCAACGACACCTGCCCGGCTTCATCGATGAACAGATAATCAAAAACGCCGCATAGGTCTGAGCGGGAGAAGAGCCACGCGGTACCGCCGGCGAGGTCGAAATCGACCGTGCCGAAGGGTGTGTTGCTCGCCGTCGACACGATCATCGGGCTTTGCAGGGGTGAGACGTAGAGCGAGTGCGCGCTCGTCGCGCTGTGCTTGTAGAGCCCGCGAAACGTTGCACCCCGCTCGGACATGCGCCGTTCGACCTTGTGCAAGAGATGATGGATCGCTTTATGGCCCGTGCTCACCACGCCGATGCGTTTACCGGATTGGAGGAGATCGCACATGACTTCCGCGGAGATCGTCGTCTTGCCGGTACCCGGCGGCCCCTGAATGAAGAGATAGCTCGAGTTCAAGGCGCCGACGACCGCCGAAACGTTTCTCGCGGTAATCTCTCGCGGCTGAATCGTCGCACCGGATTCGAATCCCGCGATGCGCGGAGGCGCGCCGGTGAGGAGATCGCGCACGACCGGATACTCGGCTTGCAGCGTTCCGTCGTCAAACGCGGTCGCGATCCGCAAAATCGATTTGCGCTGCTCGTTCGCGCGGAGCGGACCGCCGGGAATCAGCGCGCTGATCGCGCTCGCGCGTTCGGCGTCGCGCGTTGTTTTGAGCTCGAGGATCCCCTGCGTGTCGTCCACCTTCACGATCGTTCCAACCGCTTCGCCCGTGAGCGGATCGTAGACGCCGTCGCCGGCTCCAAGCTTGTAGCGCTGTTCGGGAATGCGGTAGCTGAAGATCGTGCTGCGTTTCTCGCTGCGCGGCGGAATCGATGCGTCGAAGACGAGCCCGGCGATTGCTTCCCGGTCGAACTCCAGCAGATCGTCGACGTTTTCTTGGCGGTCGAAGAACGCCCACCAAACCGGCTTATCTTCACGCCGATGGTACGAAAGCGCGTGACCGAGAAGATAGCGTGCGCGATCGTAGTCGGAGAGTTGAGCAAAATTGAGCTCGTCGACGATCGGAAGATCGTGCAGAAGCCGCGTTGCTAGCGCATCGAGCCCCGCATCCAACTCCTCATCGCGGGGAGCCGGCTCCTTTTCGGCTTTCGGTTGTTTGGACGGATAGGCTTTACCGTAGAGTGTTCGCGCTTCGTCCCGACGCTCCAGAAGCCAGTCGCGTAACAAAAGCGTCGAGCGGCAATCATCGCGATTGTACGCTTCGATATCGCGCAGTACGGCATCGTCACGGTCGCGCAGCCACTGTTCGAACATGACGATCGACGCGTCGCCCTTTTTGACGTTCGTCGAGCGGCGGAGATCGTAGAACTTTTCGAAGCGTTTGATGCTGTAACTGTTTTCCGAAATTGCGATCGCTTGACGAACGACCGCGAAAAGATCTACGAGCGTCTCCGAGCGCAGAAGATCGTCGACCTCGTCTTCACGCGTCGAATGTTCTTGCGCTAAACGCCTGAGCGCCGTTTTTTCGTACGAAGCGTAGTGATAGACGTGCATCTTCGGGAAGCGCTTCCGGCGCTCCATGACGAAGTCGATGAACGCTTCGAAGGCCGATTTTTCTTCGTCTCGGTCGAGTCCCCAAAAGCCGATGAAGTTCGGCTCGCCGTGCATCCATACGCCGAAGAGATACTCAAGCGAGCGGCCGGGTTCGTAGAGCGGGTCGCCTTCCATATCGAAGAATAGATCGCCGTCGTCGGGATCGGGAAGGAGACCGAAGCCGGTTCGTTCGTCGTGGTCGAGTAACTCGTAATAGCGGCCGCCGTCGCGCGCGCGAACCTGGAGCGCCGCTTGCCGCCGCAACTTTACGAACGTTTGCGGATTCATTCCGAATGGGCGCATGGCGTCGGTCGCCGCCGCAAGCTCCGCGACGGTCTCGATGTTTGCCGCTTCGAACCGCGCGATCTGGTCGCGGCGCATCCAGGCAACGAGGCTCAGGTGATCGTCCGCGACCCGCCGCACTTCGCACCCGCCGCTCCACGCGCAATACGAACAGTGCTTTCGGGGAAGCGGGTAAACCGACGCATCGTCGATCGACGCCGCATCGCGCGCGAACTCCAAGAACCTCGCTTTGAGCCGGCGATAGTACGCGGCATAGTCGTGCATGAGGAACGATTGCTCGAGTCCGTCGCCGAGAATGATCGTCCCGTGACGCGGCGCGATCCCTTCGAGGCGCTCGAGGTGTTCGCCGTAGTTTGCGAGTTGGATGAGGAAGTACGGTTTGGAGTCGAGCGCGAGCTTCGTATCGGCGACCTCATAGCTCCAGCTGCCCAGCTGCGACGGCGTTTCCACCCGGCGCAAAAAGTCCGCGTAGCCGACGAACGTACCGTCGAAAAACGTCGCCTGGTAGATCACCGAAGCGCCCGACCGCATCGCCTCGAGCGTCGCTGCATCGGCCGCATGCAGGGCGGCGCGGGTACGTGCCGGGCGCCCGAACTCAACGAGGTCGGATTGCGTCTGACGAAGGCGCTCGAGATAGCGCCGTTCGTGCTCGTCGCCTTTGCGGCGCACCAGTTGTGTCTGCTCGTCGTCGTCCGTGGGGCGGACGAGCAGATCGCGCGCGACGAGCGACTCGAGCTCGGTCAGCCGGCGGCATTCGAGAAAGTTGTTCAGGTCGGTTGCCGAGTAAACAAGGCGCCCGTCTAGGTATTGCACTCCTGAGTTATACGCTAGAACGGTGCCAAGTGCATGGCATGAACGATCGTTGCGGTCGCATCGAGTGCGGTGCTCGGCTCGTCCAGACCGGCGATCCCCAGACGATGGGCAAGGCGAACGGCGGCGGGGCCGGGAGGGCGGCCGCCCGGCCATTGATGACCTGCGCCATGTACCGTGACCAGGAAAACGATCCGCTTATCGTCGCAGCCGTACGTCGTCATCGAAACAGGCCCCCGGGCCAGCGGCGCTGCGTGATGACAGCCGTCGATCGCGCTCCACCGGGCGATGACGCTGTCGACCGACCGCGCGTTAACCCGTGCAAATCCCCGGCCTGTTCCCCCGTCATACGGCACGTTGCGATCGGCATCGCCGTGAATTTCGACGACGTTCGTCGGCTTAGGAGCGTCGCAAGAGGACGTCATCGTTCCCGCAACCGATGCGATGCCGTATAACGAAATGGGCGCCTCACACGCCATGCGGTATGCCATCATCGCGCCGTTGGACATACCGGCAACGACGATACGCGCCGGATCGATGTGTTCGTCGCGCTCTACGCGCTCGATCGCGTTCGTCAAAAATCCGACATCGTCGATCTGTTGGCGCGCCGGCATTCCGCAACAGGTTCCCGCGTTCCACGAGCGTCCAACCCCATCGGGATAGAGCACGACGAATCCGTCTTTCGCCGCGGCTTCATCCCAGTGATATGCTCGCTCGGCTTGAGCGGACGAGCCGAACCCGCCATGGAGCATGACCACGAGCGGCACCGCATGCGTTCGCGATAGGTGCGGCGGACGATAGACGCGATACGTACGGTCGCGCCCGTCAAATGAGACGTGCCGGAGCGGCGCGACGGCTATCGTTGCGGCGAGCGCGGCCGCAGCGATCACGAAAAGAGCGCCTCGATGTCGTCCGAGCTGAGGGCAAGCGAGGCGTGCGACGTTTCGTCGAACAGTGTCGCTGCGAGGTCACCTTTGCGTTCTTGCAATTCCACAATACGATCCTCGACCGTTGCATCGGCGATGAGTTTGTAGACGAAAACGTGCTGGTCCTGACCGATTCGATGCGCACGGTCCGTCGCTTGCGCTTCGACCGCGGGATTCCACCACGGATCGTAATGGATGATCGTATCTGCGGCCGTGAGATTGAGTCCTGTGCCCCCGGCTTTGAGGCTGATTAAAAAGAGCGGAACTTCCCGGTTCTGGAAGCGCTTCACCGGCGTCTCGCGATCGCGCGTCGCTCCGCGCAACTCGACGAACGGAATGTTGCGCTTGGCTAACTCCGGCTTGATCAAATCGAGCATCGACGTAAACTGCGAGAAGAGCAGAATTCGACGCCCATCTTCGATCAAGCTCGCGAGCATTTCGAGAAGCGCTTCGAGCTTTGCCGACTCGCCGACCGTCGCCGCGCCGGGAAGTTTGAGCAGCCGCGGATCGCAGCAGACCTGGCGAAGCTTGAGCAGCGCGTCCAGCACGACGATGCGGCTGCGGCCGAGTCCGCGCCGTTCGACCTCTTCGCGAACCTTCGCATGCATGGCGAGACGAATCGTTTCGTAGAGATCGCGCTGCGCTCCGGAGAGTTCCACCCGCTGCACGATTTCGGTCTTGGGCGGAAGGTCGCTGGCGACCGATGCTTTCGTGCGGCGCAACAGAAACGGGCGCAGCCGCGACGCGAGCGTTGCGCGGCGTAGCGTATCGCCGTGCTTTTCGATCGGCGTGCGGAAGAGCCGTCGAAAAGCGGACAGATCTTCGAGCAGCGAAGGCTCGACCACGGCGAAGATCGACCACAGCTCTTCGAGATGGTTTTCGATAGGCGTGCCGGTGAGTGCGACGCGCTGCTGCGCGCGCAGACGCCGGGCAATCGTCGCCGCGTTCGTTCGCGGGTTTTTGATCGCTTGTGCTTCATCGAAAACGGCGATCGACCACTGCTGCGGCGCCAGTGCCGCGACGTCTCGCGGCAGCAGTGCGTAGGTGGTCAAGACGACGTCGGCATCAGCAATCGCGCCGAAGCGTTCGCGACGATCGTTTCCCGTAAGTGACAGCACGCGCAGCGCCGGAGCAAACCGCGCGATCTCGGCTCGCCAATTTGGCACGACGCTCGTCGGCGCGACGATGAGCATCGGGTCGCGCAGCCGGCCCGCTTCGCGTTCGATCATGGCGTGTGCGAGGAGTTGGACCGTCTTTCCGAGCCCCATGTCGTCGGCGAGTACGCCGCCGAATTGACGCTCGCGCAGCGCCTGCAGCCACGCGACACCTTCGCGTTGGTACGGACGAAGCGTCCCGTTGAAACTCGCCGGCACCTCGAGGGCGTCGGCATCGAGCACGGTGAGCGCGTCGAACAGCTCGCGCAGACGGGCAAGTCCCCGGCCATGCGTGCGCGCAACCTTGAACAGATCGTCGAGCGCCGCAGCGCGGATGGCGGGAACGCGTGCACGGCCGTCCTCGAGCAGCGGTGCCTCGAAAAGATCGACGAGCGTCGCGAGCAAACGCCGCACCCGCTCGCGAGGCAGCGCAACGTATGCGCCGCTGGGAAGCCGCGCGAAAACGGGCTCGTCGGAATCGTCGCGGGCATTGAGACCGTTGACGAGCAACGGAAGCAGGGCGATCCGTTCGCCGGCAACCTCGATACCCAAATCGACGTCGAACCAGCTCGCTTGTGATTGCGTGAGCTCCGCCTGCCAATCGTCATCGGCTTCGACGACGGCGTACGGAAAGTCGTCGGGTATCTCGACGCGCCAGCCTTCGCGCCGTAGTTGCGGGGCGACATAGCCGACGAACGACACCCAGCCGCGTTCGGTCGTCTCGCCGCCGAGGTGCAGTTCGCGCAACCGCTCGGAAGCCGCGGCTTCAAACGTCATGCGTCGCGGCCAGATCGCTTCTCCCACGCGAAACTCGCGCTGCGAGTCGAGTTCGCGAATCTCGGCGTCGCCGTAGGCAAACGTCAGCCGCGGCGCGATGCGTTCGCCGTCGACCTCAAAGCGCAAGACGGGCATCGGATCGCGATCGACGACGTCGATGCTCTCGTCGACGTGCGGCGGCTCAACCTGCGCCGACGAAAAGACATGGCGAAGCGCGACGTTGACCCGCCGAGCTTGGTCGGGGGTGAGCGACGGCGCGGACGCAAGCACCGCAGCAGTGGCCATCGGCACGTCGAGTCCGACGCTCCCCGCTGAATTGGTGCGCGTGTCGACGTACCACAGCGGTGCCGAGGGAAGAAGAATCGATGACGGTCGTCCCGCGACGTGCAGGCGTTGCCGTCCGTCGGCTCCGCGCAACCAGCCGAGCGATGCTCGCTCGAGCGGAGCGTGGACGAGCGGCGGCGCTTCCGTCGTCCGCCACATCAAGCGGTTCGTCGCGATCAACGCTTCGAGCAGTGTTCCGAGGACGATCGGCGAGACGTTCCGCAATCCGCCGAGAAGGCCGCTGGCCGAGACGAGCTTTCCGATCGTCCGGTCTGCTGCGGTGGCGTGCTTTGCATTGGCGGTAGCAAGCGTGGCGAGATCGACGCGGCGCGCGGCAGCAAATGCGTTGAGCACAAAACGCGGGACGTAGTAATTTTCTTGTACGTCGATCGCGTAGAGAATGTGCTCGCGGGGAAGTTTGGCGGTCTCCGTCGTGGAGGCGGCAACCGCTTCCACCCAGCTATCGACCGCGCCGTCTGCTGCATCACGCATAAAGGCCTATGGTACCGAGAAGTCAAGGCACTTTACAAGCGTGCTACTATTGCGTGCGAAGCTCGGCGCAGTCCAGACCGCGGCTTCATTCTTCATTGAAGGAAAAGTATGGGATCGCTCGGGGCACATCACGGCCACTCGTACGCCGTTCAGACGGTGGCGTTTCTTATAACGCTGCTCTTCCCCGGCTGCATCCTCGCGCTGCTCGGCGGCGCCCTGGCCGAGAAGGTTCGGCGCCGGACGGCGGCCTCCAAAGCCGCCTAGCAGGACCGAGGACCTCCCCCGTTGACGACGGTCGGGGGCAGTGATAAAATCTCAGCCTATGCCCTGCGGCTTATAGCCACAAGATAGAAGAAGGGCGAGTGCGCTCCGGTTGGCACCCGGACGAGCTCGGCCTCTTTTGTGTGTTCCAAAACCCAAAGAGAGAGAACGAATGGCAAAAACGACGGCTCCCAAGTCCCCTGCGAAGAGCTCCGCAGGTGCGAAGAGCAAGTCGAAGCGTACCGAGCGTCCGGCGCCCAATGCGGGCGTGACCACGACGGCGGTACATACGACGTTCCCGGCAGCGGCCGGAGCGTTCACGATCGAGCAGCCCCCGGATCCCGGTCCCAAGCGTCCGCGACACACGTTCGCGAAGATTCCGCACGTCCTGGAGATTCCCAACCTCATCGAGCTGCAGAAGGCCAGCTTCGATTGGTTCAAGACCGAGGGTCTCGGCGAAGCATTCGCCTCCATCTCCCCGATCAAAGACTTCACCGGCAACTTAATCCTCGAGTTCGGCGAGCACTCGCTCGGCGAGCCCAAGTATTCGATTGAAGAATGCCGCGAGCGCGACATGACCTACAGCGCGCCGTTGCGCGTCCGCGTTCGTCTTATTACCGCGGAATCGGGCGAAATCAAGGGTATCCCGGACCAAGAGATTTTCATGGGCGATTTCCCGCTCATGACGGACAAGGGCACGTTCATGATCAATGGCGCCGAGCGCGTCATCGTGAGCCAGCTCGTTCGTTCGCCGGGCGTGTACTACAGCCAGGATCTCGATACGAACGCGCGTCCGACGTACAATGCGACGATCATTCCGAACCGCGGTGCCTGGATCGAATTCGAGACCGACAACGGTACGAAGAACGACGAGACCGAGGGAACGATCGGCGTTCGCATCGACAAGAACCGCAAGATCTACATCTCGACGTTCATCCGCGCGCTTTCGCGTCCCGACCTCGGTTTGAATTGGGAGAACGATGAAGCGATTCTCGAACTCTTCGGCAATTCGCCGCTGATTCAGAACTCGATCGATAAAGACAAAGACATCAAGACGCGCGAAGACGCGCTTAAAGAGATCTATAAGAAGCTTCGTCCCGGCGAACCCGAGAACGCGGAAAACGCCGAGAAGCTGCTCGAGTCGCTCTTCTTCGACGAAAAGCGGTACGATCTCGCGGGCGTCGGCCGTTACAAGCTGCAGGGCAAATTCCACTACCGGATCGAGAATCCGGACGTGGAGCAGCGCGCCGACGTGCCCACCGTTCAGATCAACGAATACGCGGGTCTGGAAGAGCCGTCCATCGACGTCAAGTGCCTGAGCCGCTCGGACATGATCGCGGTCGTTCGCCGTTTGATCAAAGTCGCGACGGGCGTCATCGCCAAGGACGACATCGATCACCTCGGCAATCGCCGTGTCCGTTCGGTCGGCGAACTGCTGCAGAATCAGTTCCGCGTCGGCTTACTGCGTCTCGAGCGCGTCGTGCGCGAACGCATGACCGTTCAGGATATCGAAACGGTGACGCCGCAGGCGCTCATCAACATCCGTCCGGTGGTCGCCGCGATCAAAGAGTTCTTCGGATCCTCGCAACTCTCGCAGTTCATGGACCAGACGAACTCGCTTGCGGAACTCACGCACAAGCGCCGTCTCTCGGCGCTCGGCCCAGGCGGTCTTTCGCGCGAACGCGCCGGCTTTGAAGTCCGCGACGTCCACCACTCGCACTACGGCCGTATCTGCCCGATTGAAACGCCGGAAGGCCCGAACATCGGTCTGATCGGTTCGCTTGCGACCTATGCGCGCGTGAACAAGTTCGGCTTCATCGAAACGCCCTACCGGGTGGTCGAAGGCGGCGTCGTCAGCGACAAGATTCAGTATCTGACCGCCGACCGCGAAGACGAATACATCATCGCGCAGGCAAACACGCCGGTCGAGGAGTCGAGCGGTAAGATTCTGAGCGAGACGGTCGTCTGCCGCTACGCCGAAGAGTACATCGAAGAACCGGCCAGCCGCGTTCAGCTGATGGACGTTTCGCCCAAGCAGATCGTCTCGGTCGCGACGGCGCTCATTCCGTTCCTCGAGCACGACGACGCCAATCGCGCGCTCATGGGCGCGAACATGCAACGTCAAGCCGTTCCGCTGCTCCGTCCGGATGCGCCGATCGTCGGTACCGGCATGGAGTATCGCGCGGCCAAGGACTCGGGCTCGCTTATCGTGAGCGACGTCAAGGGTCAAGTGACCGCCGTTGATGCCAAGGGCATCACGATCACGCTCGAAGACGGCACCGAGAAGGTGTTCGACCTGCTCAAGTTCGTTCGCAGCAACGCCGGTACGTGCATCAATCAGCGCCCGATCGTGGCGTTGGGCGAGAAGATCGTGCCGGGACAAGTGCTCGCCGACGGACCGTCGTCCGACGAAGCGGAGCTCGCACTCGGCCAGAACGTGCTCGTCGCGTTCATGCCGTGGGAAGGCTACAACTACGAAGACGCCATCCTGATCTCCGAGCGGATGGTCAAGGAAGATCGCTTCACGTCGATCCATATCGAAGAGTACGAGTGCGAAGCGCGCGACACCAAACTCGGACCCGAAGAGATCACGCGCGATATTCCCAACGTCGGTGAGGACGCGCTCAAGGATCTCGACGAGCGCGGCATCATCCGCATCGGCGCGGAAGTGCGTCCGGAAGACATTCTCGTCGGCAAAGTCACGCCCAAGGGCGAGACCGAACTGACCGCTGAAGAGCGTCTTCTCCGTGCGATCTTCGGCGAGAAGTCGCGCGAAGTGCGCGACACGTCGCTCAAAGTGCCGCACGGTGAAAAAGGCAAGATCATCGACGTCAAGGTGTTCTCGCGCGAGAACGGCGACGAACTGTCGCCGGGCGTGAATCACCTCGTGCGTGTCTACGTCGCCCAGAAGCGTAAGATTCTGCAAGGCGACAAGATGGCCGGACGTCACGGTAACAAGGGCGTTATCGCGAAGGTTCTGCCCGAAGAAGACATGCCGTATCTGCAAGATGGTGCGCCGGTCGACATCGTGCTCAACCCGCTGGGCGTTCCCTCGCGTATGAACCTCGGCCAGATCATGGAGACGCACCTCGGTTGGGCCGCTCGTATGCTCGGCATGCACGTCGCAACGCCGGTCTTCGACGGTGCGCACTCCGAAGATATCGCGGAGTGGCTGCAAGATGCGGGCATGGCGCCCGACGGCAAGACGTGGCTGCGCGACGGACGTTCGGGCGAACGTTTCTCGCGTCCGATTACGGTCGGCATGATCTACATGCTCAAGCTCGCGCACTTGGTCGACGACAAGATCCATGCGCGTTCGACGGGACCGTACTCGATGATCACGCAGCAGCCGCTCGGCGGTAAGGCGCAGTTCGGCGGCCAGCGCTTCGGCGAAATGGAAGTCTGGGCGCTCGAAGCGTACGGCGCGGCCTACACGCTGCAAGAGCTTCTCACCGTCAAGTCGGACGACGTCGTCGGCCGTGTGAAGACGTACGAAGCAATCGTCAAGGGCGAGAACGTGATGGAACCCGGCGTTCCCGAATCGTTCAAGGTTCTCATCAAGGAACTTCAGTCGCTCGCGCTCGACGTCAAAGTGCTGACGGAAAATCGCGAAGAGATCGACGTGCGCATGCAAGACGACGACATGGGCGATCGCGAGCGTCAGGAGATCGGTCTGCTCATGGGCGACGATCAGCCGGTCGTGTCGCAGACGCAGGTCGCGGCGCGCGAAGCAGTTGCGGAAGCGGCTGCGGAAGGCGCACTCGGCGCGGACGGTGTGGCGGAAGCCGGCATCGCCGAGCCCGAGATCGAGGAGGAAGAGGAAGAAGAGGAGATCGACGACAGCAAGCCGCTCGATGCCACTCCGCTTCCGACGCCGCCGCCGGCGATGACGCGCGAGAGCGAAGAAGAGCTCTTCACCGAGGAAGAGGAGACCGAAGACGCTGACCTGGAGGAAGGCGTTCAAGGCTACGAACTCGAGGAAGAAGACGAGGAGTCGTACGAAGAGGAAAAGGCGTACGACGAGGACGAGGAAGAGTCGTTTAACGACAACCTCAACTCTGAAGAAGAGTTCTAATCGTCGAAGGTCGATGACGCGAAAGGGGCGATGCGGATGCATCGTCCCTTTCGCTTTCCTTCGAGGCAGTTGCCGCGCCGGGTGGAACTGACAGTACCATGAGGGTGCGTCCGGCGCGCGACGGCGATCGCGAATTCGTAGTTCGTTTGGCTCATCGCTTTGCGGAATTCACGTTGCCGGAATGGCTGACGGCGCGCGGCGTCACCGAGGGTACCGCTGCGCAGCTAGCGCGCGCGCTCGATGACCAACATCAACGATCCGCCGTGTTGATCGCACAGGACGATCGCGGTGAGCCGCTGGGCTTCGCCTGGGTTTTGCTCGTCGCGGATTTTTACGGCGGTCCGGACGTTGCGAAGATTTCCGAGATCGCGGTCGGTGAGGACGGAACCGGAGCGGGATCGGCGTTGATGGAGGCGTGCGAAGCATGGGCTCGCGCGCGTGGGTGCAGCCGCATCGTACTCAACGTGATGGAAGGCAATGCGCGCGCACGGCGCTTCTACGAGCGCCATGGATTCGCTCCCGAGTACACGATGCTGGTGAAGCCGATTGCTGCCGAAGAGGACGCGGGAACGCCGGGGTAGGCGGATGAACCACCTCATCGTGGGGCTCAACCGGCACCGCCAGGGCTGGCGCGAGACGGCAATTACAATCGTCGTCTATCTCGTCGTTTCCCAGTTACTCGACGTGCTTGCCGCGCAGATCATGTCGGTAACCGGCATCCGTCCGTTCTATCCAAACGCCGCGCTCGACGTGCTGCTGCTGCTCCTGGCCGGGTGGCGCTTTTGGCCCGTCATCGTCCTCGGGTCGGTCGTCCATTGGGCGCTCATCGAGGGGATGCACAGCAACGTTTGGAGCGCGGTGATCGTCAAGACGATCGAGGCCGGCGGCTTTGCCGTCGCGGTTCGATACGTGACCGAAATGCTCGATGTGTCGATCCCGCCGCGCACGCTGCGCGACTTTGCCTGGTTTTGCGGTGTCGTCGGCATTGCGGCCCCGATCGTTGTGGCCGTCGCGTCGTTATCGTCGCTCGTCGCGATCAACTATCTGGCCGTCGACGATCTGCCGCAGCAGTTCTCGCGTTTCGTACTGGGCGATGCATCCGCGATCGTCGTTCTGGTGCCGACCGTCATGACGTTTCTGCGCTGGAAGCAGATTCGGCCGCCGGCCGAGCACCAAGATCCGCCGCTTGCCGAAGCGATCGTAACGCTGGTTGCGACCGCGCTTCTGGTCGTCGGAAGCCACATTCTGAGCTCGATCACGCACGAAACGGTCTTGGATCTGTCGTTCA
>DASSZO010000009.1:0-4559 GCA_035702815.1 Candidatus Aquilonibacter sp.
CCTCGACACGCTAGGGATGACAGGTGTGTCCCTCGACAAGCTCGGGATGACAGGTGTGTCCCTCGACAAGCTCGGGATGACAGTGTGTCCCTCGACAAGCTCGGGATGACAACGGTGTCCCTCGACGAGCTCGGGATGACAAGCGTGTCCCTCGACAAGCTCGGGATGACAGTGTGTCCCTCGACAAGCGCGTGATGACAAAGGGGCGCGGTTGCGCCCCTTTTGCGTGATCGGTTGGGTGGTGTTAGAGGCCCATGAGGCGGGCGATGACGAGGCGTTGGACTTCGTTGGTGCCTTCGCCGATTTCGTTGATCTTTTGATCGCGGTACATGCGCGAGACCGGATACTCGTCCATGAAGCCGTAGCCGCCGTGAATTTGCACGGCTTCGTTGACTACCCGGCGTGAGACTTCCGCGGCGTAGAGTTTTGCGAGCGACGCCGTCTGCACGTAATCGCGGCCATGATCTTTTTCCCATGCGGCTTTGAGGATCATCAGTTTCGCGTGTTCGATCTCGCAGAGCATGTCGACGAGTTTGAACTGGATCGCCTGGAATTTGCTGATCGGCTTGCCAAACGCGACGCGATCTTTTGCGTACTGCAGCGCTTCATCGTACGCGCCCATCGCCAGGCCGACCGAGAGTGCCGCGACCGAGATGCGGCCGCCGTCGAGAATCGTGAGGAACTGTTTGTAGCCCTCGCCCTGGGGACCGAGCAAGTTCTCTTGCGGAATTTTCGCGTCGACGAAACTCAGCTCGCGCGTATCGGACGCGCGCCAGCCCATCTTCTTATACTTCTTGCTGCGGGCGAAACCGGGCGCATCTTGCGGAACGATCAGATTCGAAATCTCCGGCTTGCCGTCGGGACGCGTTCCCGTCACGGCCGTGATCGTCGTGCCGCCCGACATGTCGGTGCCGGAGTTCGTGATGAACGCCTTGGTGCCGTTGATCACCCACTGCCCGTTTTCAAGCGTGGCCTTGGTCGAACAGTTGCCGGCGTCGCTGCCCGCGTTGGGCTCCGTCAAGCCGAAACCCCAGAGCATTTTGCCTTGCGCCAGCGGCACCAGATACTTCTGTTTCTGCGCTTCGCTGCCGAATAAATAGAAAGGCGTCGCACCGAGAGATACGTGCGCGGCCATCGTGATCGCAGTCGACGCATCGGCACGCGCGATTTCCATGACCGCGAGCGCATAGCTCACCGTGTCGGCACCGGCGCCGCCGTATTCTTCCGGGAACGGCAAGCCCATGAAGCCGAGCTCCGCCATTTTCTTGACGAGGTCGTATGGGAATGCTTCCTCGCGATCCATCTCCTCGGCACGCGGCTTCACCTCGTTCTGCGCGAAGTCGCGCGCGAGGCTCTGGATTGCTTTTTGCTCGTCGGTCAGGTCGAAATTCATACGACCGGAGGTATAGGCCGTGGCCTCAGGAAAGTCCCTTTTCCAGCGATGATTTCTCTACGCAACGTCTCGCTGATCTACCCTAATGGGGTACGCGCCCTCGATAACGTGAGTCTGGACATCGGCAAGGGCGACTTCGTCTTCCTCGTCGGCCACTCGGGCACGGGCAAATCGAGTCTTCTCCGTCTCCTCTACCGGGAGACGCTTCCAACGACCGGTGAGATCACCGTCGACGGCATTCGCGTCGACCGCCTCAAACGCGGCCGGATTCCGGCGTTGCGCCGCCACCTCGGCGTCGTCTTCCAAGACTTCAAGCTGCTCGCCGACAAGACGGTATGGGAGAACGTCGCGTTCGCCATGCAAGTCACCGGCGCGCATACGAAGGACATCATGCGCCAGGTGCCCCGCGCGCTCGACCTCGTCGGGCTCTCGCATAAGAGCCGGATGTTTCCGGGCGAGCTCTCGGGCGGCGAACAGCAGCGCACCGCGATCGCGCGCGCGCTCGTGAACAATCCCAAGCTTCTGCTGTGCGACGAGCCAACCGGCAATCTCGATCCGTCGAACACGACGGAGATCATGGAGCTTCTGCTCCGCATCAACCTTAAGGGAACGACCGTCGTGGTCGCTACCCACAACCAAGCCGTCGTCGATCGGATGCGCCGCCGCGTCGTGCGCCTCGAAGACGGCAAGATCGTTACCGACGAAGAGCGGGGTTATTATTATCTTGGACTGGGGCAAGGTCAAGTTCTTTCTGGGTGAGGTGTTGCGCAACTTCACGCGCAACGCCGGCATGCAGGCGACGGCCATCGGGACCGTCGCGATCACCATCATCCTCCTCGGCGCCTTCCTCTTCGTTCGCGAAACGCTCACCGGTCTGGGCAACGAAATCTTGAACCAGATCGAGTTCTCGGTGTACTTCACGAACGACGCGACGACGGCGCAAGAAGGCGGCGTCCGCACGATGCTCGCGAAAGATTCGCGCGTCGCGTCGGTGCAATTCGTGCCGCGCAAAGAAGGCCTCGAAGAACTGCGCGAGCAGATGAAGGGCCAAATCGACACGTCGCTGTTGACCGAAAATCCGCTGCCGGACAAACTGCGCATCAAGGTGCACGACCCGGCGTCGGTTCCGAATCTCGCCGCGGCGCTTCGCAAAATGAGCGGCGTCAAAGACGTCGTCTACACGCAAGACATCATCCAGAAGCTTCTGCAGCTCGGCAACGTGCTGCGGCGCGTCGGCTTGGTCGTGATCGTGGTCTTCCTCGTCGTTGCCGCGGTCATCATCTCGAATACGATTCGATTGACCGTGTTCGCGCGGCGTCGCGAGATCTCGATCATGCAACTGGTCGGTGCGACCAACATGTACATTCGCGCGCCGTTCATCGGCGAAGGCCTGCTCGACGGCGTGCTCGGTTCGCTCATCGCCGTCGCGGTGCTCGCTGCCGCGCGCGTGTGGCTGTGGCCGAAACTGCTTCTCGCGCTGCCGTGGGTTCAGCTCAACGCGGCGCACATCAACGCTCCGCTCCTGATCGCGCAGTTGCTCCTCGCGGGCGGCTTCATCGGGATCATCGGCTCGTGGATTTCGGTCGGACGTCACCTGCGGACGTAAGCGCGCACCTGCGCATCGACTGCGATTTCGAGGCGCTTGCGAGCTTCATCTCCGACGGCATCGTCTATTTGGGCGGTGACGGATTGGTGCGCGCATGGAGCTCCGGCGCCGCGGCGATCACGGGCATTCCGCGAATCGAAGCGGTGGGTGGCTCGCTCGAAGAGCTGTTCGCACGGATGGAACCGCCGCTGGGCTTTTCGCTTGTGCCGCAGCCGACGACGGTCTGGACCAAAGATGAAAACCGCCGCGCGCTTCATGCGACGATCATGACGATCGAGGACGGGTGGCTCGTCTCGTTTGGCCGCCAATCGACGTTCGACGCCATCGAGCAACTCAAGAACGAGATCGTCACGGCCGTCTCGCATGAACTCAAAACCCCGATCGCGACGATCAAAGCCTACGCGACGACGATGCGCGAGAACCCCGACGCGACCGCACCGAAACTCACCGAGTATCTGGAGACGATCGAAGAAGAGGCCGACCGCCTCTCGAGTGCCGTCGATGACCTGCTCTTGGCGGGGCGCGTCGATGCGGAGCACCTGGTCACGCAACGGCGTGCGGTTCCCGTCGGGTCGATCGTCCAACACGTATGCGAACGCTTGGGTCCGACGGCAGCGGCACGTATCGAGTGCACGGCGAAGGACGTGATCGTGGATGCCGATCCGGAACTGCTCGCCGATGCGCTCATGCATTTGGTCGAGAATGGTTTGAAATTTTCGACGGAGTCGACGAAGGTCACGATCGATGCGGAACGCAGCGATCGTGACGTGTCTATTCGCGTGATCGATCGCGGCATCGGGGTGGGCGAGGAGCATATTCCATACATTTTTGAGCGGTTCTACCGGGCCGAACGCAATCTCGTCTCGTCGACCGGAGGCGCGGGGCTCGGACTCTTCATCGCGCGCGCGGTGGCACGAGCGCACGGCGGCTCGATCGGCGTGGAGACCAAAGTCCATCAGGGCGCGACCTTCACGATGCGCTTGCCGGTGCGCGCATGAGAACGATGACCGAAGGCGCGGGACATCGCGTTCTCGTCGTCGACGACGACCGCAATCTGCGCAAGATTATCGGCACGAATCTCGAGCTCGCGGGTTTCGGCGTCGAAACCGCGGCCGACGGACCCGAAGCGCTCGAGAAGATCGAAGGGTTGCTGCCCGATGTCGTGCTGCTCGATTTGATGATGCCGCACATGGACGGCTACGAAGTGGCGCGTCGCATTCGCGCGCATCCCAATCCAAACATCGCGAACGTTCCGATCATCATCCTCACGGCCAAAGCCGAAACCGACGATAAACTTCGAGGCTTTGAGGCGGGCGCCGACGACTACATCACCAAACCATTCGGACCGCAAGAGCTGCTCGCTCGCGTGCGCGCAAAGATTCGCCGGGTCGAGGTCGACTCGTCGCTTTCGCCGCTCACCCGTCTGCCGGGCAATCTGCAGATCGAATCGGAACTGCGCCGCCGTCTCGACGCGCACGAACCGTTTGCCGTGCTGTATCTCGATCTCGACAACTTCAAAGCGTTTAACGACGTGTACGGATTCACGCACGGCGACGAAGC